>NZ_MTCA01000001.1:0-66841 GCF_002150205.1 Flavobacterium sp. FPG59
CAGTAAAGGAGGTAGAGGAGAGAGAGAATTCTATTCACGATGAGAAATAAAATCGATTTATTCAATTTTTTTTTTAACCGTTAGACTGAAATGAGTTAAAGGATATTTTGCGGTTTTACCATTCTTGCCCATATTCATAAAAATTTACTTTTCATTTATAGGCTGAAATCTAATAACTTTTTGTAATTTGTAGTACTTTTACTTTCTTTAGGAAGTTTTGCAAATTAATATTTTAAAGCTTACAATATGTTTAGAGAGTTACACTTATAGCATGAAATCAATTCTTCAGTTTCTGATAAGTTTAAATGCCAAATTGATAAGTTTTTCATACCGCCATAAAACAGAAAAAGATGCTTAAGCATCTTTTTTTGTGTTCGTTTTTAAAACAAAATCGTCATTAATCTTAGAACCATATTGTTTTTCAATCAATTTGAAAAATTCAGATAATTCAATTTTTTTGTAAAAGCAGATAATTGCCAGTGTTGATAAAGGTATTCGGTAGCCATCATCATTTTTAATCTTAGTTAGAACATGAGGATGTATTCCGAGTTCTTGACTTTGAGATAGATTTGATTTTTCATCTGAAATCCATTCTTTTTTAATGTAGTTACAAACAAATCTATCGAGCAAAAATATTTTTGCTTCATTACTTTTGTTGCTATTACTTTTATTATTAACCATTACGGCAAAAGAAAATATTTTTCATGAATTTTATTGGCACGATAGTGCTAGTTTTGAATAACTTTGTTATATTTGTAACATAATTAATATATTTGCGATTCTTCATATAAAATATTTGAAGCATTCGCTTAGAATCTCGTATCAGAAAATTGGCGTTTTATAACCACGAGATGATAAGTAAGATGCTCACGTCCCATGGCGTGGGCTCACTTATTTGTGGTTAAGGTATGCCAATGCCTCTGATGCAATAAGCTGAGTTCCATGCCATTTTTTATGCGCAAAAGTTACTCCCTTTTATTCTTAGCTAATCTTCTTTTTTACAGTATCGTAAATCAATCAATTAATTGAATTAGTTTGTTTGGAAACGCACTGCCTGCGTTGGGCTGCAACTGGCAACGGCAGTGTACTTTCCTAAATAAACAATATAAATTCAAAAGCCTTTGCATCCAAAAAAGAGTGCTCTCAAGATCTGTGGTAATAGCAATAGTGCAAATCGAAATAATAAATTGAAAAACAGCAAACAACAACGAAAAGATGAAATACTATAAAACTATAAAAGTTACTTTAATTCTAGCTTTCATTACGCTGATAATTTGTTGGCTTTATGGTTCCGATGCTTTTATATAAATAGCAATAACTAAGAAAAATAACTATTTATTTTCACATCACACAGCGTGCTTAGATGTAATAACACCTAATAATATTCAGATAACGCCTATGACTTAAAAAATAAAAATCTATGCCTTAGCGCTTTCGAGGCTAATCACAAAAAAAGGCCCTCTAACTCTTCTTGGCGGACGAATAGAGGACCAAAGCAAACTAAACCGAAGTCTCATTTAACCAATTCAAAAGTATGAAAAAAAAATCATTTTTGAAGTTTTGGACAACAACACAACTGTCCAAACTGTACTGCATCCTTTTCCTGTGCTTCTTTGCAGGATTAAATGCTCAAACACGATCTATTAAAGGCAAAATCACCGATGATACCAGCACAGTTCCTGGCGTAACCATAAAGGTTAACAATAAGCCAACAACAGCATTTTCTGATGAAAATGGAAATTACACAATACTAGCAGCTGAGAATGATGTTTTGGTTTTTTCCTATCTAGGCTATAAAACGATTCAAATTGTAGTTGCAAATCAAGCAACTATTAATGTAAAATTGACTGAAGATGCAACGACTTTAAAAGAAATCGTAATAAATGCTGGATATTATTCTATTAAAGAAAAAGAGCAAACCGGTAGCATTGCAAGAATGACTGCGAAAGACATCGACAAGCAACCTGTCACAAATGTATTAGCCGCAATGCAAGGAAGAATGGCAGGTGTCAATATCATTCAAGATGGGGGAACTCCCGGCGGTGGTTTCCAAATTAAAATTAGAGGTCGTAACAGTATTCGCCTTGATGGAAATGAACCATTATACATTATTGATGGAGTTCCCTATTCAAACGAGTCCATAGGAAGTGCGAACACATCAACGGCATTACCAAGCCAAGCCAGCCCGCTCAACAGTATTAATCCCAATGATATAGAAAATATCGAAGTATTAAAAGATGCCGATGCGACTGCAATTTACGGCTCAAGGGGAGCAAACGGTGTGGTCTTAATTACTCGAAAAAAAGGAAAGTCAGGTAAAACAAACATTTCAGTAACTGCCTCAACAGCCGTTGGTACAGCGACTAAATTTGTAGATCTGATGAATACGGAGCAGTATCTGTCGATGCGTAAACAAGCATTTATCAATGATGGAATTCCAATATCGGATACTGATTATGATGTAAATGGAGCTTGGGATCAAACTCGATATACCAATTGGCAAAAGGAATTATTAGGCGGTTCAGCAACAATTAATGACTTTAGAACCAGTATCTCTGGTGGTAGTGAAACAACACAATTCTTGATGAGTGGGAACTACAGAACCGAGGGAACAGTCCTTCCGGGAGATTTCAGGTACATTAAAGGAGGGATTCTTAGCTCAATAAACCACACTTCTTTAGATAAGAAATTCAAAATCTCTTTTTCGGGAAATTACACGGCACAAGACAATCTACAAGCAGCGACAGATTTGACATTAACAGCGCGTTATTTGGCACCAAACGCTCCCGCACTCTACGATTCAAATGGAAATTTAAACTGGGAAAATGATACCTTCGAAAATCCTTTGGCACCTCTAAAAAGCACCTACCGTGCGAACACCAATGACTTGGTGGCCAACAGTGTGTTGTCATATGAACTAATTCCAGGTTTAGAAATAAAATCAAACTTTGGTTTTACCGATTTAAAAACCAAAGAAGTGCGAACGATACCATCCACCATTTACAATCCCGTTTACGAAGTTGGGAGTGACAATTCCTTAATGTACTTAAACCTTACCAGCAGACAATCATGGATTATAGAGCCACAACTAAGAGGTTTCAAAAATTTTGGAAACCACAAATTTGATGTGCTACTGGGGATGACTAGCCAACAGCAACGTACAGAACGCCTATTTCAATCGGGTATTGGTTTTGCAAACAACAATCTGATTAACAACTTAGCTTCTGCAATTACAAAAAACACAACCAATAGCGATACTTTTTTATACCGTTATCAAGCTTTTTTTGGTCGCATCAATTACAGTTACGACGAAAAATACTTTTTAAACTTTACAGGTCGTCGGGATGGCTCCAGCCGATTTGGGCCAGGCAAACAATATGCTAATTTTGGTGCTATTGGTGCTGCATGGATTTTTAGCAAAGAAAAATTCAATCCAGAAAACAGTAAAATGAGTTTTGGAAAACTCCGTTTTAGTTATGGAACTACGGGCAATGATCAAATTGGAGATTATCAGTTTTATGATACCTACGGTACAACTGGTGCTAATTATCAGGGCATAATTGGGTTACAACCTACACGACTTTATAATGCCGATTTTGGATGGGAAACCAATCGTAAACTAGAATTAGCTTTAGAAACTGGTTTTTTTAAAGACAGAATTTTTAGCACGCTAGCGTTGTATAGGAATCGCTCGTCGGATCAATTGGTGGGTATTCCTATGCCAGCTACAACAGGTTTCTTGTCATTGAATGCGAATCTTGATGCTACCGTTGAAAATTCAGGTTTTGAATTTTCCGTAAGAACCCTAAATATTGATTCAAACTCTTTTAAATGGTCAACGAACTTCAATGTGGCCGTTGCAAAAAATAAACTACTTTCTTTCCCGAATCTTTCAGGTTCCACTTTTGCAAATCGGTATGTGATTGGACAATCAATTGATATTGTAAAATTATACCAAAGCAAAGGTGTTAATCCACAAACAGGATTATACGATTTTGAAGATTTAAATGGGGATGGAAGCATAACAGCAGGAGACAAGCAAATTATCAAGGACTTATCTCCTAAATATTTTGGAGGCATCCAAAACCAATTGGACTATAAAAATTGGCAATTGGATTTTTTATTGCAGTTCGTAAAAAGAGACAATTACGATTACATATCAAATGTTCCGGGCGGTGGTCAAGTAAACCAAAGTAACAATAGTGGTGATGCTTGGCAGCAAATTGGAGATCAAAGCAGTTCGCAACTGCACACTACAGGACTAAATGGTGCAGCGGTAAGCACCTATTATAGGTACATAGAAAGCGATGCTGTAATTACAGACGGCTCTTTTATCAGACTAAAAAATATTTCACTTTCCTATGATATTCCGTTACAAGCGACCACTAATGTAAAATGCAAACTTTTTATTCAAGGTCAAAACCTACTGACATTTACATCTTACAAAGCAGGTGATCCCGAGTTTAAGTTCTCAGGATTCCTCCCTCCGCTAAAAGTGATCAGTGGTGGAATGACTTTAAACTTTTAATCCTCAAAAAAATAGTAATATGAAAAATTTACAATTTATAACGGTACAAACAAAGCCATTTCAGGTGTATCGCATTCTTTTGGTTTTGGCACTGATACTGTCTTCAAGTTCTTGTAGCGATTTTGTCGAGGTTCCATTACCTAATTCTCAGCTTACAGGAACTACAGTTTTTGAAAGTGAATTGACAGCAAATGCAGCAATGGCACAAATCTATGCACAACTTCGTGACGGCGGCATCCTATCTGGATTACCTACTGGTGCATCTGTTAGAATGGGATTGTACGCTGATGAATTACAAGATTATACCAACTCTACAATTGCCCTACCTATTTACAACAATGCGCTTACGGCTGACAATGCTACAGTGGCATCACTTTGGACTTCAAGCTATAGTCAAATATATAACGCAAATTCGGTTATTCACGGTGTTGAAAATTCGACTAGGTTACCTATTGCGGTTAAAAACAGAGTGTCGGGCGAAGCACTATTCGTTCGTGCTCTAGTGCATTTTTATCTGTTGCAAATTTATGGTAGCATCCCCTATATTACAGGAACCAATTATGAAATTAATAGAAAAGTTACTCGCAGTTCTGCTGATGAAGTATATACAGAAATCGCGAAGGATTTGGAAAGTGCCAGTACTAGATTGCCTGAAAACTATAGTTCTTCGGATCGTGCCAAACCCAATAAAATGGTGGCCAAAGCTATGTTGGCCAGAGTATATTTATACATGAATAAAAATACAGAAGCAGCAAATGAAGCAACTACTGTTATTAATAGTCCGCTTTATGCTTGGGAAACGGATTTAAACAAAATTTTTCTAAGAAATAGTAAAACTACTATTTGGCAATTAGCATCAGCAACAGCGGTACGAAATAGTAATGAAGGTACAACTTTTATTTTCGTATCTGGACCTCCACCAGTTTGTGCGCTTCGTGCCGATTTTATGAATGCATTTGAAACAGGCGACCAACGCAAAGTGAATTGGACAAAGTCAGTTACCACCGGACTAAATACTTGGAATCATCCCAATAAATACAAACTACGTACCGCAACAACAAGTTCGCAGGAATATTCTATTGTGTTGCGTTTAGCAGAACAATATTTAATTAGAGCCGAGGCAAGAGCAAAACTAGGCGATTTAGCGGGTGCAAAAGAAGATTTAAATAAGATAAGAACAACCGCAGGCTTACCAATAATTACCTCAACTATTGCAACTGAAATTTTAACTGAAATTCAAAAACAACGAAGATTTGAGTTTTTTACTGAACACGGCCATCGCTTTTTTGATTTAAAGCGCAGTGGAACAGCCGATGGAATACTATCTGTTTCAAAACCAGGCTGGAACAGTTCAGATGTTTTGTGGCCTATTCCAGAGCTAGAATTGAATGCAAATCCAAATTTACAACCACAAAATACAGGTTATTAAAGTTATGAAGCTATTAAAAAACCATAGTAATCACAATTTAGGTTATTCTTGTAAAAAAACAATTTTGAAATTTTGGATAGTAATATCCTGCTCTATTTACGGGCAGGATAATTCCAAAAGGAATATTGCTGAATCAGAGTATGAAAGGTGGGGCAAATTAGAAAACAGAGCTATTTCCCAAAAGGGAAACTGGATATCATTTGATATGCAGTACAGCAATGGTTCAGATACATTATTTGTAAAACATACGCAGAAAAATATTGGATTTAGTTTTCCACTAGGAACACAGGGCAAATTTGGCGGTGAAATTGCATTTGGTGCCTTTCAAGGAGATAAAGTAATAGTAACCAATTTAGAAAATAGTGAAAGTACTGTTATATCGAATAGTGCTGCTTTTGAATTTGCCAACAGCGGAAAAATTATTGTGAGCTATTCCAATGATGGGGAATTAATACTAAGGAATATCAAAAATGAAGAAATCATTCAACTTCCAAATGTAACGGAATACCAATTGGACCAGCCTAATAATATCCTGTTTTATCTCACTAGCCATGAAGGGAAAAGTAGTTTCGGAACAATAAATCTTGGGACAAACCAAAAAACAGAATATTACACAACGCAAAACAAATTATCTGGTCTAACATTAGCAGAATATGGCAAAGGTGTTTTTTGGCTGGAAGAGGGCATCAACGGGAAATACACAAAACTGAATTTCTACAAAACCCAAGATAAAAGTATTCAAACCTTTGAACCAAAATCATTCTTAAATTTTCCAGAAAAGCATGAAATTGTTACCACAAAATCTTTCAAAATTTCAAGTGATGGTAAAAGAGTGTTTTTTGGAATCGCGAAAGTCAAAGAAGAGGCAACACCAAAAAAAGACGATGTCGAGGTTTGGGATACAGAAGATTTATGGATTTATCCAAAAGCAAGCAGAGAAAATCTTGAGGGGTACGCCACTTTATCGGTTTGGTTTATTGAAGAAAAGCGGTGGAATACGATTACAAATAAAGAACTTCCTTTTGTACAGCTTAACGGCAGTAAATCAGTTGCAATACTTTACAATCCAACTGCATATGCACCTCATTTTAAGCGCTATGGAGAGGTTGACTATTTCTTGTACAATCTGGCTGATGGCACCAAAAAGTTATTTTTAGAAAAGCAACCTGGTGAAAATTACTTATTGTCTTTTTCTCCAAATGGAGCATACATATGCTATTTTAAAGATAAAAATTGGTGGCTGTACAATATAAAAACACAATCTACGGTGTCAATTGTTCCACCTGCAGGTTCCGAATGGGTTTCAAATGATTTAAAGTACATAACAAGACCACATGTTTTTGGAATGAAAGGATGGAGTGATAATGGAGAATACCTTTTGCTACAAGACGAATTCGACGTCTATCAATTTAACATCAAAACAAATAAACTAAAACGCATTACTAATGGACGAGAAAGCGGTACCTACTTCACTGTAGATGGTTCAAATATCAAGCAAATAGGAAATGACAATTACAATGGTTGGGCTCTTACTGAAATTAATTCAGCTAATAATTTAATCGTTTCATCAAGAAATGCGGCCACCAAGTCACAACAATTTAAATTAGTTTCTACATCCAACACTTTAATTCCAGTAGCAAATAATGCTACAAAATCAGATGAACTGCGTAGAGCCAATAATGAAGTCTATGTCTATCGAGAACAATCACATAATGAGTCTCCCAGAATTGTATCTTTTAAAAACGGTGTAAATAAGGTTCTGTTTGAAAGCAATAATCATGATAAAAACTTTAATCAAGGAAAGGTAGAACTAATTTCATTTTCGAATTCAAAAGGAGACAAACTGCAAGGATTATTATATTATCCGGTAAATTATGAAGTAGGCAAAAAATATCCGATGATAACCAATGTGTATTCGCAAATTACAAACTCATTGCACGAATATAGCATTCCGACTTTATACAACGATACCGGTTTTAATGTAAAGCATTTTGTGCAACAAAATTATTTTGTATTATTACCAGATGTGAAATATTATGAAGGAGAAACCGGAAATAGTGCACTGGATTGTGTTGTTGCTGCAAACAATGCCGTTGTAAAAACAGGAATGATTGACTTAAAGCATATTGGCTTAATAGGGCATTCTTTCGGAGGTTATGAAACAAATTACATTATTACAAAATCGAATATTTTTGCAGCGGCAGTATCGGGTGCAGCAATTTCTGATATGGTAAGTTGGTATTTTAGTAACTCAAAAAGTCTCAATATCCCAGAATTATGGCGAAGTGAATCGCAACAATGGAGAATAGGAAAATCTATTTTTGAAGACAAAGAGTTGTACCTAAAAAATTCACCAATACTTTATGCAGATAATATTACTACACCATTACTGTCTTGGGTGGGTAAAATGGAGACTAATTTACCCTACGAACAGAGTTTACTTTTTTATAATGCATTGAGAAGAGCCAAGAAGAAGAATGTTTTATTGGTATATCCAAAAGACCAGCATGTAATTGTAATCAAGGAGAATAAAATGGACCTTACAAAACGAATTACCGATTGGTTTGACCGATATTTAAAGGAATAAAATAAATAAGTGCAGTTTGAAAAAACTGCACTTATTCGTTAATCTACGGATTAACAGTTCTAAAAAGCGGCGTAGAACAGGTCGTTTCACTATCTTTATCGAATACTTGTGAAGAACCACTCATACAAAAAGCATTTCCAGTAACATCGCAATCTACGTTTACCAGTTTACAACTGGAAGGGAGTGGTGAATGGATATAACCATTAATAATTGCAGTAGCCGTTTGGCTTTCTTTAGCCGTACTAGTGGTTACAGCAGCAGCACTAGCCAATGAGAATGCTACCATTGGAAGCACCATCAATTTTAAAAAATCTGTTTTCATAATAAAAAAATTAATAATTATTATTTCGATCTACTCTTTTCTACAGGTTTTCGATCTTACCCCTGATACCGGCCAGTATATCTTTCATTTTATTTTTTTAGTTGCGTTAACATTGGGGTCCCAAAAGTATATTTTACAATTTGATGTCCTACTATTGCATACAAGGCCTTTTCAGTTATCAATAAATCACTCATTTTCATTTTATTTTCGTGGTAGATGTAGAAACTGAATAAATAGATTTTATTCGTAATATCATAAACATCAATTATAGAAGCATGGTCCCAGTTTTTTTTACTTTCGTAACGACCACGAAGCCCTGATTGATTAAACAAAAGTTCATTAAAGGCAGCACTTCTTAAATTAACAGTATAAGGCGGAGCTGCAAGTTTACTATCCCCTGATTTTTTGACTCTGACTACTTTTAATTTAGCTCTGGTAGTGGTATCTATAGTCGTAACGTGATGGACAAGTTGCAAAGCTGTATCGGCTACAATAAATTGATTCCGATAGAAATACGTATAAACGATTTTCTTTAAACCCTCACTGTAAGTCAGGGTTCCGTCCGTGTCAAAAATACCGTCTATTTGTTTTTGTAATAAGTGCTTTTGCTTTCTAATTTTTAAAGAATCATCTAAAGCTATTGTACCCAATATATTTTCGTAAGTACCTAATTGTTGCCCTCTAAATACACAAAGAGTAGAATCAATTGGCTGTAATGTAGTAAAGTAAGGTTTTTTGGTAACCCAAATGGTAGCTTTCCAATCAGAAACTAAACCCCGATAAATGATAGGAATAGAACCATCATAAAGAAAAAAATGAGCACCCAAAATTTTTGTTTTAACGGCTCTAAAAGGTAAAGTATCCGGAGTAAGTTGAATAGAATATTGTTTTTTATGTTGCAATGTGCTGTCAAACTCAATGATAGTTAAAGGAGAAATGGTATTTCCTAAATAGATATTTCCTTTAGAGTGGCCGGCAAAGTAAAATCCATAATTATTTAAGTTTTTTGTTAAAGTCCTTGATGCAACGTTAGGAGTAAATCGACGAATAAATGGATTTTGCTTCTTCATAGTATCCTCTGATGATAGAAATAAAAAAACAACGAAAAGCACACTTGATACTACTATTAATAACAGTGAGATAATCCCTTTTTTATCATATTGATGAAGCAACAGACTACAACTACCTATGAAAATGAAAAAAAGGTTGAAAATCAAGTGTTCATTCCATCCTAACTTTTCTAAAATTCCACCACAAGAGCATGGAATAAACGAACTAAAATTCAAAATCAAAATAATATATGTAGTAAAAACAGTCATTAAGCCCACTGATAAATAAAGGGCCTTTATTCGACTTACTCGCAGAGATAAAGCAACTACTAGTCCCAATTCCGCAAAAATTACAAGAAACGAGATAGAAGCAGCATAAGCACTTAAAAGTGGAGACTGGCCTAATTGTGTTTGAAAGTTTTCAAAATCAATTAGTTTACTGATTGCAGCATACGTAAACAAAATGATATACAGGAAGCAGACCATCTCTAAAAATACATTTTGTAATTTAATATTCAGTTTCATAGTACTTTTTATTTAAAGCAAAATTCTGAATTATAAAATGACTATAGTTGTCTTTTTGGGAGTAAGAGATGACTAAAACGGATAACTTTAATCCTCAACTGACGAAATAAAACCAACTTCATTTCGCTTTAATTCGTTGGGAGAAAAACCAAATTGTTTTTTAAATGATTTTGAAAAATTTGGATAATTATTAAAACCATTCATGACAGAAATATTTTTTAACGGTATTCCAGTATGTTCAATCATAAAGAAAGCTCTTTTGAGACGCTCTTGATTATAAAACTGATAAATACTAGTCTTAAAAAAATGGCGAAAACCATCTTTTAATTTATGTTCATTAGTACCAAATTTAGAAGAAAGCACCTTTAAGGAGAGAAGGGGTTCTTCAAGGTGTGCTAAAATATAATCATAAAGTTTTTGAATCAATAACGCATCTGCCTTTCGAGTTTTATTATGTTTCTCGTTTTCATTCCCATACAGTAAAGGACTATAAGTATCTTGACGTGCAGGAGTAACCAGATTTATTATAATTTCCGAACCATTAACCAACCTTACAATGTTACTGGCAACCGAAATAGGTAAATGTTCTTTAGGTGTAAAATCTAATGTAATAGTTGTAGGCAAAGTACTATTTGCATCAACTACTTCTTGAAGTTGTTCAAAAGAAGCTGTAGTAATAATGTCCGCCAAAGATAGGTTGATCAACTCAGATTCGGAATGACCCAAAAAGGAAGTAACTTCAGGAGTAAAGCTCTTGATTAAAAAAGACGAATCTAAAACAAATGTGCTTAGAGCTGTAACTTGAAGGGTCTTATGTGTATTAATGTAACCAATTTGAAAAACCGACTCCTGCATTTCTTCCGCTACCATATTAATTAAAACAACTAGCGTTTCCAATTGTTCATCATTTGAACTTAAAGGAATGCGCGTGTTGAAATTGCCACGTGCCATCTCAAATAACATTTGATGAATTGTAACAATACGCTCTTCGTTGTATGTTTTATTCATAAGATTCAACTTTTAATTTTTTATCTTATAGTAAACGCTAAACAAACCCTTTTAGATAAATTAAAGCGTCATCTTCTTTCGTGAAAATTTGAGTAGGTACAGAGGGCTTACTAATCTCTACATAAAAAGTACTAATAATCAAGGAAAGTTTTTCATTTACAATAAGTGCTACTGCTTGCGTCAAAATAGAGCCCGACTGTGCTAAATGATCTCTTCCAGCTTTCTCAGTAGCAACAACACCCCTAATATCACATAAAATAGGATAAGTACATTCGTTTTGAAAATGAATTCTATCGGTTACAACGCACTGGGCTACCCTTAAATCAATAGTAGTATTAGGCTTGTATTCAAAAAAGAGAATGCCCCCAGAGATCCAAAACCTGGCAAAATCATTCTCATAAAAATCATGTGCTGCAATCATGTTTTACGAATTTAATTTTTCTAATTTAACAAAAATATAAACATCTATTAATAAGACACTTGCCAATTTGGGATTATTTGTTGCAATTTGGAAGTTTTAGTTGTCAATTCGGGACTTTGACTTGTTATATCGGGAGTATTGAGGTATTGGATGAAATAACTTTCAATTTTTATGATGAATTTTAGATATCTAAATTTTTAAAACAACTTAAACAATTTAAAAATGGCAAAAATTAAGCACAATAATTTCATAGACACAGTTGATGAGGTTTTATCAGGAGCAAAAAAAGAAGGATTACTACATCTATATGCAGAAGACAAAAAATTGACAGGTAGGACAATCCAAGTTAAGGGAAAGGAAATGTTTCATTTTGGTACAACAGGTTACTTGGGACTCGAACAAGACATTCGGTTGAAAGAGGCTGCAATAGCAGCCATAAACAATTATGGTACACAATTCCCACTTTCAAAGTCATATATTTCGCATCCGCTTTACAGTGAACTAGAGCAAAAAATTGAATTAATGTATGGTATACCACCCATTATAACAAAGAACAGTACATTAGGACATTTAGCTGTTATCCCGACATTGATAAGAGATGAAGATGCCGTAATAATGGATCATCAAGTACATTGGAGTGTACAAAATGCGTGTCAGCTTTTAAAGCTACGGGGAATTCCAGTGGAGATGATCAGACATAGTAATTTGGAAATGTTAGAAGATAAAATCAAACAATTAACTACCAAATGCAATAAAATCTGGTATATGGCTGATGGTGTATATTCCATGTTTGGTGATTATGCACCTATCCCAGAATTATTGGCTTTGACTCAAAAATATTCTCAGCTTAATCTCTATTTTGACGATGTTCATGGTATGAGTTGGCGAGGTAAAAATGGAACTGGTTTTATTTTTGATATGATAGAAGAACTTCCAGAAAATTGTATTGTGGTGAGTACATTAAGCAAAACCTTTGGAGCCAGTGGTGCGACGGTATTTTGCAGGAATCAGAAACTAAGAGATAAAATCAAAAATTTCGGCGGTCCATTAACTTTTTCCGCTCAGTTAGAACCTGCATCTGTAGCAGCAGCAATCGCTTCGGCAGACATTCATTTATCTCCTGAAATAGAATTGAAACAAAAAGTGCTAGCGGATAAAATCGATTATTTTAACCAGTTATTATCAAACGGAAACCTCCCCATAATTTCAAAAAATGATTCGCCAGTGTTCTTTTTGGGTATGGGTACGCCTGCAACAGCTTATAAGTTTGTGCATCGCCTATTTGAAGAAGGATTTTTTCTGAACTTGGGAATTTATCCAGCAGTTCCAATAAAGAATACAGGAATCAGAATAACATTATCGAGCCACAATAAGCTAGAAGATATTACAGCCTTAGCTGATGCAATGGAATACCATTTTCCCAAAGCTTTGGAAGAAACAAATAGTAGTGAAATCAAAATCAGACGGGCTTTTGGAATGGACAATAAAAAAGCAGAAAATATTTCACAATCAAAAGAGCAGGAGCTTTTTATCGAAGAAAAAAATACCATTCAAGATATTGAAAAATCAGCATGGAATCAATACATGGGAAAACAAAATATTTTCGATTGGGATGGTATTGTTTATTTAGAAAAAACATTTAGTCAGCATCCAGACCCGACTAACCAATGGGATTTTTACTATTATATCATTAAAGACAACAAAGGTATCATAGTATTAATGACCTTTGTTACCTACGGTCTTTGGAAAGACGACATGCTGGCTACTGAGTCGGTTTCTATCCATTTGGAAGAAATAAGAAAGACTAATCCTTTATACCTCACCTCAAGAGTATTGGGTATGGGCTCTCTATTTACCGAAGGAGAACACTGCTTTATCAATCAGGAACATCCTTTGGCAGAAAAAGCATTGAAACTATTATTGGATAAGCTAGAAGAAAAATTCAATGACTTAAATGCAGACATGTTAGTTTTAAGAGATTTCGAAAAAGACAACAGCTACAACAAAATAATAGTAGATCAAGGTTATTTCAAAATAGACATGCCGGAATCCTGTGTAATTGAAAATCAAGTTTGGCATTCACACGAAGAGTTTACAAAAACATTATCGTTGCGTTCCCGTAAACATTTCAATAAAGAGATAGAACCTTATGAGAAGTACTATGATGTTGTAATAAAAGATAAATTGAGCAAATCAGAAATAGGAAGAGCATATCAACTCTACAACAATGTAAAAGACAATAATTACGCTATCAATACATTCCGATATACCCAAAAAATTTTCGAAAACATGAATGAAAGTCCCAACTGGGAATTTATAGTATTAGCCCTGAAAGTAGAGCCTGAAAATCCATTTGTAGGAGTTATGTTTTGCTACAAAAATGACAATCATACCTATGTACCGGAATTAATAGGTATGGATTATAAATGGGCGAAAGAATACCAACTGTACAGGCAATTGTTATTTCAAACCATAAAAAGAGCTAATGAGTTGCAACTTCAAAAGATAGATTTTGGAGTGTCAGCCTCATTTGAAAAAAGAAAATTAGGAGCTAGGATAATTCCAAAAGTAGCCTATGTTCAGGCAAGAGACAATTACGCAATGGAACTTATGAATACTTTGCAAAATGATTACAAATCAATTGCAAAATGACGAAAGATATTGACAACTAATATTTAAAAAGATGTTTGAAAAAGCGATTGAATCATTTAATGCTGTCTGCAATGAAATTTTAGAGGCAAACGATACAATGCAAAATAAGGCTTGCAATGGAATTGTATTGTGTAATAAAACATTAACGAACTTAAAAGAGATAGTTGATAAAAATGATTTCAACACCGTTCCGGAGGAGATCGATTTTTTCAAAAATATCAAACCCGTTCCTATGAGTTTATTGATCTATTTTACAGAAGTGCGTTCCTGCGAGCTAAGAATGCCAAAAGCGGGAAACACTTATAAAGTCGAATTCCTCCAAAAAGAATTGCGGAAAATTAATAAGTTCTTTTACAGAAATGCCGATTTTGTGCATTATATGGAACAAGGATACAGTTATCTGGATCATCAATTCTTTACCAGAAACCATCGGGATAATTTTCCTTTTACACCTATGACTGATTATTACCAATTTCCGGAATTTTCAACATCGCAAGACATGCTTTGGGCAAAAGTAAAAGCGATGTATCGATTTATTCATTACATCCGACAAGCACTAAAAAGACTAAAAGTGGATGATTCTGATATTTTTGAAGATAAAAAGCACAAAGTATTGGTATGGACAGGGCCAAAAACAGCTTTGACAGAATTGATCTACGCCTTGTTTTCCAATGGAACAATCAATCATGGTGCGGCAGACATTAATACGATAACAGCATCTTTTGAAGATTTTTTCAACATCAAACTAGATAACATCTATAAAACCTACAGCGAAATCAAAGCCCGTAAAAGCAGTAAGACAAAATTTCTGGAAGAACTAACGCTAAACCTACAGCAAAAAATGTACAGAGAAGACCAAGAATAAAGCCTTAACCACCATGCCCACAAGCAGTAAATCCTGATTTAAAAGGATATACTGCTTTTTTTTATGTTTGAATCAATCAAAGAACAATTTCCAATAAAATTAAGGCTTTTGCTTTTTTCGTACTACGAAAGCCATTGGGATAAAATCCAATAAAAGCTGCTGTATTGTATAAAAACAGGCTAAACAAGTCCTCTTCTAAAACAGAATTCATGGTTGCACTCATTTTTCATGAGAAGATCACTCAAATAATTGGAGTCTAAAAAGAGAATATTTTAAATCGAATAAGAAATCATCATTTTATAGAGAATTATTTTCCAGTAAAACCAAGGCTTTAAGAATTTTAAATGTTAAAGTTTTTCAGTATTACGAAAGCCATTGGGATAAAATCTAACAAAAGCAACTGAATTTTGTAAAAGCATTTTAAACAGTACCTCTATCTGGAAGAATTGCTACATACTGCGTATTGAACCTAAATTTTTGATTATGAATATCGACAGAATAGAATTTATGGCTTGGATGGAGCGAATAATGGAGCGATTTGACATCCTTATGGAATTGGCAAGTGGGACTAAAAATCAACATGCGATTATTGATGGAGAAGAGCTGTTGGACAATCAGGATATTTTACAAATACTGAAGATAAGCCCACGATCCTTGCAGCGTTACCGCTCTTCCGGTAAGTTACCCTATTATACTATTAGTGGAAAAATTTATTATAAGCTCTCAGATGTGCACCAGTTCATCAGAGAAAGCTTTACCTCTCCCTTGTCCAAAGCAAAAGTCAACGGCTGACAAATGATGTCAATTAAAGCCAACCAAAGAGAAACAGTGGCAGCTTCTTTACTTTCGGCATAGAAATAGAAAATATTCAGATTATGAGCGAACAAACTTTAGATACACCAAAATCTCCCGAACAATTATCTGAGATATTATTGGTACTGGATAAAGAGAAAAAGAAAATTCAGGCTGTAAAGGGCATTGATAAAAATGGCAAGCTGGAAACCGTTGAACCTATAAAGAAAAACCAGAACCAGTTTATGCGGGTGGATAAGAATGGCGATTTATTTTCTAACTTTTTTTCTAATTTTTTCAGCCAATTAAAGGATCCTACTCGTTTTTCCTTTTTCAAAGTTACTGAACCTGTCGCTATTGATATGGCAAATGAAATGCAAAAACAGATGGATAGACCAACTCCCGAAGTAGAACAGCTGATGAAGCAACACGAAGTGAAAGCAGAACCTGATAAAAATAATAATAAACAAGAAAATAGAAATAGTATGGAAACAACACAGACAACATCGGAAACAGGTGGATACCGTTACAAACCAGAACAGATTGACTGGGAAACAATGAACAATCTAGGATTGAATAAAGAAAAACTTGAAAAGATGAACCTCCTTGATCCTTTATTGAGAGGTTTTAAAACCAATGAGCTTGTACCAGTAAGCCTTAATCTCGGCACTGCCGTTACTCGGATGGATGCACGACTGTCTTTACAACAAAATGATGAAGGAGCGGTTGTGGTTGCTATTCATGGTATCCGCAAAGAACCTAATCTGAATTTTGCTTTTTTCGGTCATGAGTTCAGTAAGGAAGATAAAGAGAACCTGCTCCAAACAGGCAATATGGGGCGTGTGGTCAATCTGATCAATCCTAAAACTAATGAGACCATTCTCTCTATTGTCAGCGTGGATAGGCTGACTAATGAGCTTATTGCTCTGCGAACAGACAAAATCAAAATCCCTGATGAGATCAAAGGCGTGAAACTGGATGATGTACAAAAGCAAACCCTTATGGAGGGTAAGCCGCTTCATATAGAGGGTATGACTTCCAAAAAAGGAACTTCGTTTGATGCAGATGTACAATTCAATGCTGATAAACGTTTTGTAGAGTTTCTGTTTGACAGGAATAACTCCAATAAGCAATCGCAAAACAATGAGCAAAGCCAGTCGAAGGAAACTCCGAAAATTTTTAGAGGTAAAGAACTAGATGATGAGCAGTATCAAAAGTTCAAAGACGGTCAGACTGTCTATGTTAGTGGATTGGTGGATAAGAAAGGTAAAGAATACAATGGTTACATCACTTTCAACAAGGGGACAAACAAAACAGATTTTTCTTTTCAAAACCCGAACAAAATCAAAGAAGAGGCAAAACCTACCGAAGCTCATAAAACACAGACGGCAGTCAATTCTGAAGGGAAAACTAATGAAGCGACCAAGAATATCAAAGAGCCTTTAAAATCAGGACAAAAAAATCCCGACAGCAAGGAACAGCTGGAGGAACAAGAAGCAGCCAAAGCACCGGCCAAATCTAAAGGCATAAAAAGGTAATTACTAAAAATGTATTGAATTATGAAAGTAGTGATTGCAGAAAAACCAAGCGTAGCCCGTGAAATAGCAGCCCTGTTAGGAGCCACCGAAAAGAAAGATGGCTACCTAATGGGCAATGGCTATTATGTTACGTGGGCTTTTGGACATTTGGTAGGATTGGGTATGCCGGAAGATTACGGAATTTCAGGATTTCAGAAATCATACCTGCCGATACTTCCAAATCCTTTTTTATTGACCGTCCGAAAAGTCAAAAAAGACAAAATCTATGTAGCAGATACAGGAGCGTTAAAGCAGTTAAAGGTAATTGAACATGTTATCAACCTTAGTGAAGAGATTATTGTCGCAACCGATTCTGGGCGTGAGGGTGAACTGATATTCCGCTATATCTATGAATACCTCAAAAGCTACAAACCCTTTGAACGTCTTTGGATTAGTTCGCTGACCGAAAAGGCAATCAAGCAGGGCTTTGACAACCTAAAACCTGGTAGCGATTTTGACGGATTATATCAGGCAGCGCAGGGCAGGAGCCGAGCTGATTGGCTTTTGGGCATAAATGCTTCTCAGGCATTAAGCATTGCCGCAGGCAACGGGATTTATTCGCTTGGAAGAGTACAGACACCTACACTTGCTTTAATATGCAGGCGTTATCTGGAAAATAGAAATTTTTCGGTGCAGCAATACTGGCAAATACAGTTGTCTCATACAAAAGAGTTCATAGACTTTAAAAGCCTTTCCAAAACCAAATGGCAAGATAAGAAGCTGGTGGAAAATATATTAAAGTCCATCGTAAGAAATGGCAATGCAGTTACGGTTACCACTGTAGAAACCAAAAATGTGACGGAACAACCGCCTTTGCTGTTTGATCTGACTGGCTTGCAAAAAGAAGCCAATAAAAAGTTGAATCTGACGGCTGAAGAAACCTTGAACATTGCCCAAAGCCTGTATGAAAAGAAATTTATTACTTACCCGCGTACTGGGAGTAAATATATTCCTGAAGATATGTGGGCAGAGATTCCAAATCTTATCAGGGCTTTACAGGATATGGGAGCCTTCAAGCAAGCAGTAACCAAAGTGAAATGGGGGAATTTCAATAAACGTATTGTAAATGACCTTCGTGTTACAGATCATCACGGTCTGCTGATTACGGACAAAATCCCATCAGCATTACAGGCTAAGGAAAATGCCGTTTACCATATGATTGCCTTTCGACTACTGGAAGCAATTTCACAAGCCTGTAAAAAAGAGATAACCGATATTACTTTACAGGCATTGCATTATGATTTTGCCCTGAAAGGCTTCAAGATATTAGAACTAGGTTGGCGTTCCATCAAAGGCAGTTTTTCCGATAATGATACTGAACCTGTGCAGGAATTACCCGAACTGAAAAAAGGTGATGAACTCAAAATCAAAGATGCTTCGGTTTTGGAAAAGAAAACCAGAGCACCTGTGCTTTATACTGAGGCCGGACTTTTATCAGCTATGGAAACGTCAGGAAAGGAGATTGAAAATGAAGAGGAGCGCAAAGCAATGCAAAACTTAGGTATTGGTACACCAGCCACAAGAGCCGCCATTATTGAAACCCTGTTTAGCCGTAACTATATCCAAAGGGGAAATAAATCCCTGTTACCTACCGATAAAGGATTGCAAGTCTATGAACTGGTCAAAGACAAGAAAATTGCCGATGTAGCAATGACCGCAGAGTGGGAGCTAGCTTTGCAGAAAATTGAAAACAACGAAAGTAATGCGGAAGTTTTTCAAAAAGAAATGGAAATCTATGCCACATCTATTACCAATGAATTGCTGCAAACGGCTATTGTACAAGAAAACCTATCTAGCCTTGTTTGTCCTAAATGTAAAAAGCAGCAACTGATTATTAGAGATAAAATTGTTAAATGTTCTAATGAGGTCTGCAACTGGGTACAGTTCCGAAATGTATGTGGTGTGCATGTAAGCATAACTGATATAGAAAGTCTTGTCAATACTGGCAAAACTTCTCTTATCAGAGGAATGAAAAGTAAAGCTGGAAAGAAATTCGAGGCCTATATTGTATTGAATGAAAAAGGGGAAAGCTCCTTTGAATTTGAAAAATCTAATTTATCAGGTAGAAACTAAAGTCTTTAATCAGGCTGTAAAGCGGAATATAGACCGCTTTCCTGAAAACTTCCGTTTCCAGTTGACCCAAGATGAATTTGATACTATAACCTTGAGGTCACAATTTGTGAACTCAAGTTTGAATTATGCGGGAAGGCGTTATCTGCCTTATGCTTTTACCGAACAAGGTATCGCTATGCTCTTATCTGTGCTCCGCAGCTATACTGCCGTAAAAGGATGACCACGACCGTTTTCTCATAATTATAATACCGAACTCTATCATATTGGAGTATCATTTAAAGATCTGGTTAAAAAATGGTTTGCCTTTTCAAGAATGGATATTGAGATTGGCAGAATGCTTCAAATTTTATCCGTTTAGCAAAATTATAAACAAAATATAGTATGGAAACACATCAAAAAGACCTGTCTTATTTCAGGTTACGACTACAAGAATTATTGACTACAAGCTTTCCCGAAAAAACGTATGATGTTAAATTTATTGACCAGCGTTCAAGTTGGGCTTCCAATGCTTATGAAGGAGCATTTCGGGCAGGAAACCCCGTCAGTCAATGCAATCATATTGCTGATTATGTTTTATTTGAAGGATTGTACTTCTCCAGATTTGATACCGTTTTTCAGGTGGTTTGCAATGAGTTTGATACTACAATGGCAGACGAAGAACTACGACCGTTTGCCTTCAAGATGTTGCCTGTTTGCGACCCTGTTTTTACAAACTACAAATTGGAGGATGACTTTGCCTATTCTTCGGAGTTTGAACTGCTCTATACCGAACTGACTGGAACTATAGCCATTTGGATAGAAGAAAATGGGCTTCAGTAAACGTCAACATCTCCAAAGGAATATTGATGCCTTACGAATTGCTTTTGAACTGGAAAGGGAGAAACGGAAAGCCACGATAGGCGAAAGACTGCTAATGATGCAATACAGCGGATTTGGCGGTCTTAAATTCGTGTTGAACCCTGCCAAAAAACCGATAGACATTAACCATTGGAGGAAAACTGAACACGAACTCTTTTCACTTACACAAGAACTCCATCAACTTCTAAAAGAAAATGCAACTGACGAGAAGCAATACCAAAGGTATGTGGACAGTATGCGGAGTTCTGTACTGACTGCATTTTATACTCCGCCTTTGGTTATTGATGCTATTTCTGCTCCCTTAAAAGAAAACGGTATAAACATCCGAAAATTTCTAGAACCTTCTGCCGGTATCGGCTCTTTTATAAAATCTTTTGCCGATAGAGACTCACCTCAGGTTACCGCTTATGAAAAGGATCTGCTTACAGGAAAAATTTTAAAGCAGCTCTATCCCGACAGTTCTGTCAGAATAAACGGTTTTGAAGAAGTACCAGAAAGAGAACAAAATAGCTATGATGTGGTTGCTAGTAATATCCCTTTCGGTGATACTTCCGTTTTTGATCTTTCCTATTCTAGAAGCAGGGATACTGCAAAAGTACAGGCTGCTCGAAGCATACACAATTACTTTTTCCTGAAGGGAGCCGATATGCTCCGTGAGGGCGGTATACTGGCTTTTATAACTTCACAGGGTGTACTGAATAGCCCTAAAAATGAAACCATTCGTAGGGCATTGATGAAGGATAATAATCTGGTTTCAGCAGTTCGATTGCCAAACAACCTGTTTACTGACTATGCCGGTACGGAAGTCGGTAGCGATTTGATAATCCTGCAAAAAAATTCTACAAAGAAAAGTGTGACCCAAGCGGAAGAACTGTTTTGTCAAAGCAAAATAGCGGAATACAATAAACCAAACAATGCCTTGTTTCAGGATAACGTAAGGATTGTCCATACTACGCGTGTGCTTGGTACTGATCCGTACGGACAACCTGCATTTATCTATACGCACACGAATGGTGTGGAGGGAATTGCCAAAGACCTGAAACAAATGGTAACGGAGGATTTTAGAAAACATCTTGATATTGGCTTGTATAAAGGTGAACGGAACGATTCGTCTGTCGTACAAATTCCGATAAAACCAACGGTTACACCTCCCGTTTCCGGACCTGTATCAATTACATTGGAAACACAGATTTTATCTGCTTCAACAACAAATAAGGACATTGTAAAAGAGGAAAGGCAACTGAGCATTTTTGATCTCTTTGAAAATTCAGAAGAACTGGCTGCTGTTGCCACTCCTGTTAAAGCAATTGCAACAACAAAACAACCAGCCAAAAGAAAAAGAACTGTGAGCGGATATCAGGGAAACCTGTTCAGCGGTTTGATGCAGCAACCTCCTGTTCCTATTTCTCCAGTAAATAATACTCCAAGTGAAAGAAATGCGCAGGAAGTCATTGGCGATTTGTTTTCAGTAGTGAACAGAAATGGTGTGATCGAAAAGATTACCTCAGAGAACACTATTCCCGAACCTGCAATTTATACCAAGGGAATACAGTCTTTTCATCGTAACGATAGCCTTGCAGTGGATAACGGCTGGGTAGGTTATCTCAAAAATTTTGAAAGTGATAAGAAGCAGGCAATGTTTCATCCTCTGCAATTATCATCCTTGCAGAAAGTAAGGGCTGAAGCCTATATTTCTGTACGGGATAGCTATCTCGATTTATATCAGAAGGAAGCCGAACTGCAAATTGAACATAAAGAAGAGAGAGAAAAATTTGATAAGGCTTACGATGCCTTTGTAAAAAGGTACGGCAACCTAAACAGTGCTGATAATATCAAGCTTATCAAAACAGACAGTTCAGGTAAGGAAATCCCTTATCTGGAACGTGTGGTGGGTGGTGTGGTACATAAGGCAGATATCTTCCACCGTCCGGTAAGCTTCTCCATTATCACATTGACTGCTGATAATCCTGATGAGGCTTTGGCCGCATCGCTGAACAAATACGGCAGGGTTGATTTGGGGTATATGTCCAAAATCAGTGGTATGCCATCCGACAATTTGAAAGAGGCATTACAAGGACGTATTTTTTACAATCCTTTGGAAAAGGAATATGAAATAGCTGAAAGATGGATAGCAGGCAATGTGGTGGAGAAAGCCACAGCTGTAAAAACATATCTCGAAAACAATCCCTATGATAGGCAGGCCAAACAAAGCCTTACCTCTTTAGAAGAAGCTCGTCCAAGACGAATTGAATTTGAAGAGCTGGATTTCAATCTTGGTGAACGCTGGATACCGACAGGGATCTATGCTCGCTTCGCTTCTCATCTTTTCGACACAGAGGTGCGTATTCAATATTCTGAAACTTCCGATGACTTTTCTATAAAATGCGACCAGAAAAATGTACATATATGGGATAAATATGCTGTCAAGTCTGAAAGTCGAACATTTGACGGGATTGCTCTGCTGAAAAATGCATTAGTTAACACCACTCCTGATATTACCAAAAAGGTCATGATTGATGATAAGGAGATCAAGGTACGGGATATGGAAGCCATACAAATGGCAAATACCAAGATTGATGAAATACGTACAGCATTTAGTGAATGGCTTCACGCCCAAAATGATGAGTTTAAAAAAAGACTAACCAACCAATATAATGATACCTTTAACTGTTTTGTACGACCGCTATACGACGGAAGTCATCAGGAATTTCCCGGACTTGACAGAAAAGGCTTAGGTATTAATGACCTGTATTCAAGCCAAAAGGATACTGTGTGGATGATCAAGCTGAACAATGGTGCCATTTGTGACCACGAAGTTGGAGCAGGAAAGACATTGGTGATGTGTACGGCAGCACAGGAAATGAAACGTTTGGGAATGGTACACAAACCTATGATAATAGGATTGAAAGCCAATGTTCATGAGATTGCAGAAACGTACCGTGAAGCCTACCCACACGCTAAAATTATGTATCCTGGTAAAGAAGATTTTACCCCACAGAAAAGGCAACGGATTTTCGGAGATATTAAAAACAACGATTGGGATTGCGTGATATTGACCCATGATCAGTTTGGCATGATACCCCAGTCACCAGAAATGCAAAAGGAAATCCTACAAGTCGAACTCAACAGCGTGGGAGATAATCTTGCCGCTTTAGAAGCACAGGGCAAGGAGATTTCAAGGGGAATGCTCAAAGGTGTAATCATTAGGAAGCAGAACCTTGAAGTTAGGTTGAAAACATTGGAACACGACATCGAAAACCGAAAAGATGATGCAGTGGACTTTAAGATGATGGGTATCGACCATTTATTTGTTGATGAAAGCCACCAGTTCAAAAATCTGATGTTCAATACCCGCCATGACCGGGTTGCAGGTTTGGGCAATATGATGGGAAGTCAAAAGGCTATGAATCTGCTTTTTGCCATCCGCACCATTCAGGATCGCATACAAGTAGATATGGGCGCTACGTTTCTTTCGGGAACAACTATCAGCAATTCTTTAACCGAGCTATATCTATTGTTCAAATATCTGCGTCCAAGAGCATTGGAAAAACAGGGTATCAATTGCTTTGATGCTTGGGCGGCTATCTATGCAAGGAAAACGACTGATTATGAGTTTTCGGTAGCGAATAATATCGTGTCAAAAGAACGCTTTCGTTACTTCATCAAAGTGCCAGAATTGGCACAATTCTATTCGGAAATCACAGATTACAGAACCGCTAAGGATATTGGTATAGATCGTCCGGAAAAGAACGAGGTGCTTTATAATATACCGCCTACACCAGATCAGGAAGTATTCATCCAGAAATTGATGGAGTTTGCAAAATCAGGTAATGCTATCTTATTAGGGAGACCTCCGCTGACAGATAGGGAAGGAAAAGCAAAGATGCTGATTGCTACGGATTATGCCCGTAAGATGTCGCTGGATATGCGAATGGTAAGCGGTAAATATGATGACCACCCCGATAACAAAGCTTCTCATTGTGCAGCCAATATTGCAAAGTATTACCAAAAGTTTCATGCGCAGAAAGGAACACAGTTTGTCTTTTCAGATTTAGGCACTTACAAGCCAGGAGAATGGAATGTATATGGGGAGATCAAGCGAAAGCTTGTAGAGGACTACCGCATACCACCACATGAAGTACGTTTTATACAGGAAGCTAAAAATGATAAGCAGCGTAAGGAACTTATCAATGGTATGAATGAGGGAAAAATCCGTGTGCTGTTCGGTTCTACCGGCATGTTGGGAACTGGTGTAAATGCACAGAAAAGAGCCGTTGTCGTTCATCATTTGGATACCCCGTGGCGACCAAGCGATCTTGCCCAACGTGACGGAAGGGCTGTCCGAAAAGGCAATGAAATCGCCAAATTTTTCGCCGATAACAAGGTTGATGTAATTATCTATGCAGTCGAAAAATCGCTGGACAGCTACAAGTTTAATCTTCTATACAATAAACAGCTTTTTATTGACCAGCTTAAAACCAACAATCTCGGAAAGCGGACCATTGACGAGGGAAGCATGGATGAAAAATCGGGTATGAACTTTTCGGAATATGTAGCTATTCTTTCGGGCAATACCGATCTTTTGGAAAAAGCGAAGCTGGAAAAACAGGTTGCCGGATTGGAAAGTGAGAAGCAGGCATTCAACCGTTCCAAGTTCAGCTCCAAATACAAACTGGAGGATATTTCCGCTACTCTGGAGTCTGCCGAGTCACGATTGGAACGAATGAGCCTTGATAGGGAAAACCTGGAACAACGCTTACAAAAACGACAGGACGGTACGATACTGAATACTGTCCAACTTGATGGATTATCGCCTAATGCAGATATGAAACAGATTGGAACCAAGCTTAACCAGATTGCCGATAAAGCTCGTACTGGTGGTCAATATGAAGAAATAGGCAGCCTATATGGGTTTGCATTGTTGGTTAAAACCGAAATGTCCGAAAAAGAGGGTGTTGATATTAGGGTCAATCGTTTCTTGGTACAGGGTGAAGGCAACATAAAATACACCTACAATAATGGCTTGATTGCTAATGATGAAAAGCTTGCGTCAATGAACTTCCTTAATGCTTTGGAAAAAATACCCGGCTATATCGAACAGGAACAAAAGAAAATTGCTGAATTGCAAAAAGATCTCCCTGTACTTCAGGAAATGGTCAATGGGACGTGGACAAAAGAAAGCAGGCTGAGCGAACTAAAAACCGAACTGGCGGTCATCGATAGGAAGATACAATTATCAATTGCTCCAGAACCGAAAGATGAGGTGACTGAAGGGCAAGAAAGAACAATTAAAATAGATGATGTTCAGGGAAAATCTTCTGTGCGTTTAAAAGCAATGTAAATCTGGAACAAAACAAGAAGCTACATTTATTGGCTGATTCTTTTTGTATTATCCTTTTGTACCAAATGCTGTAAATCAGGATCATTTTTAATACGCTCCAATTCAGTTTCAATAACCTGAATAATATCCAGTTTTATCTGTCTGTAATTAGCTTCGATTTCCTGCTTCATCATATCTTCTCCTTCCTCGTTTACGAAAGATAGTATTTCCGGTATTTTTTGATAGTCTTTGGTTTCAGCAGCTACTTTATCATTGTCCACAACAATTTCAGCATGGAAGATTTTCTGTTCGATACGTTCATCAAAATTGTCTGATACAGCCCCTACAAAAACACCTTGGGTCAATGTAGAAATTTTAGATGCAGGAATGAGGCTGTCCAATTGTGTGGAAATGGATGTCGACGTATCATTACGGTTGATTGACAAACTCTGCCTTTTCTGCAACACCTTACCAAAACGTTCCGAAAGGTTTTTGGCAGTTTCTCCTACCACCTGACCACTGAATATATTACCCACGGTATTTTGTATAACCTTACTTTCTTTGTCTCCATAATCACGGGTTAATTGTGAATAATCCTGAAAGCCCAAACAAACGGCCACCTTATTACTTCTAGCAGTGGCTATAAGATTGTCTAATCCACGAAAGTAGATGGTAGGCAATTCATCAATGATGACTGAACTTTTAAGCTGTCCCTTTTTATTAATAAGTTTCACAATTCTTGAATTGTATAAACCCAACGCTGCGGAATAGATATTTTGACGGTCAGGATTATTACCTACACATAGTATCTTCGGCTCTTTCGGGTTGTTGATGTCCAGTGAAAAATCATCTCCTGTCATAACCCAATACAATTGCGGTGAGATCATTCTTGACAAAGGAATTTTCGCAGATGCTATTTGTCCCTGCAACTGGTCTTGCGCGCCACCTTGCCAGGCATCCATAAAGGGTGATAGATAATTTTCCAATTCCGAATAGGTGGTTAGGATTGTAAAGACGTCGGCGTATTTTTTGTTGAGCAGTTCAATGGCGTGTGGAAATGTGCAGTATTTTCCGTTTTCATAGATTTTCAGATACCAGATGATAGCAGCCAATAAGATGATTGGAGACTCGACGAAGAAATCTCCCTGCTTTTGTATCCAACTCCTGTTAAGATTAAGCATAATGGTGTAGGCCGATTCGTAAGCATCGGATATATCGGTCATAAAATCAGGATTTATAGGATTGCAACGATGACTTTTTCTAGGGTCATCAAAATTAATGACGTAGAATTTCGGTTTTACCTTGTACTTATCAGTGTGTTTTAGTAAATGATTATAGGCAATTGTAGATAGGTCGTCAAACTTAAAATCATAGATATACATTGAAAAACCTTTTTCAATATGTTGCTTGATATAGTTGTTTACTACAGCATACGATTTACCCGAACCGGGTGTGCCCAATACAATGGTCGCCCTAAAAGGGTTTACAATATTGATCCAACCATTATGCTGTTTTTTGTTGTACCAGAATTTGGTGGGTAAGTTCACGGAATATTCATTTTGCATTAGCTTAGTTTCCTGCATAAAACTTTCATTCTCATTGTTGAAAACATCCTCCATCAGGTTGGTACGGAGCAGACGGCTAATCCAAACTCCTGCTACCATCAGGGAGATATAGCCCAAACCTGTGGTAAGGATATAAAGAAATGCAGCGATGTTTAATGACAGTTTTAACAATGATGTGTTCAGAAAGAATAGCACAAAACCAATTCCTAAAACCACATAAATTTTTGTCCAGGTTATTTTTTCATTCTTTACGCCTTTTGTTCCCAAACAGCTTAAAGCTAGAAGAACTATGGCAAATACTTTGGTGTATAGCGAGTGTGAAAACAAACCAGTAGTTCTATGGAAATTGCGCAATATCTTATTGATGACTTCCAGTGTCCAGCCCTTTTCTAAAAAGAACCCATAACAGAACCAGTAAAAGTGCATCAGCACAATCAATATACTTACCGCTCTCATGAATGCCATTATCTTGGCTAAACCTCTTAAATCGTCTTCTCCTTGCATTTTCTCATTATTAAATGTTCGGGTGTTAATTTAAAGACAGTGTAGCGTGGCTATAAAAAAGTGGCAGGCATTAGCGGTGCGTGACAGTGTTTGGCGTTAAGTGGCTCCAACCAGGTTCAGATTTTATAATGATTTTTTATTAAATTTGTACTCTTGAAAAATTTTTGGGTTATCTCATCAATTTGATAATCAATATTAAAGGGGAATAATATGAATAGGAATAATCCTTATGCTGATCCGGGAGAAAGTGAAGATGAATATATAGCTAAGAAAAGAGAAGAAAGTGATTCTGCTACTGGACTAATGTTTGTTGTCGTTGGGGGTATTATTCTCGCCTTAAAAATAGCTGCTATTTTCGGTATGTTTTTTTATGCCGGATTTTTACTGTCTCAAAAGTTCTGGGGAGAAGAAACCGACAAATTTAAAATTTGGGGTATCTCCTTATTATTCACCTACCTCATTTTCTGCATTATTTATTTCTTTAAAGGAACTATCATTGGCTTGCAGGCTAAGAACAGGAAGTTATGGATATTACCTTGGGTAATATGTGTGTTAATATGCTGTATTATTCCAGCACTCATAGTAAAATCATTCGTTGCAGGTATGTTCAATCTGACAGAACGACAAAGTATACTGTGTATTGGATTGAGTTGGGGAGCATTTATACTTTTTTCATTATATGTCTATGGTATTTATCAGTTCAAGAAACCAACTGTTCCGAAGATTTTGTACTGGAGCTATGCATTGGGATTGAAAGTGTCTTTTTAATCAGGAGTTCATAATAAACTACAAAAGCTACTGACCTCTCTTGCGTCTTCTTTTCTTCTTCATTTTATTGGTAAAGTCCTGTTCTTCGTAATCTTCTCCTTGTGCTTCAGGCAACAGTCCCCCAAAACTTTCCATGATACTAGTTTCATTTGTGCTGGAAGCGGGGAATTCTTTGTTTAGGAAATCGAATAATTCATGGGGCTTTTCGGCTGGTAGATCTTCTATAACGTTGTGCTGGGATATTTTTGGATGAGGTTCGTTTTGCCTTTTTATTTTCGGTTTGATATTATGGTTCCAATAATCATTAAAGGTATTGGACGAAAGCTCTTTCCCCAATCTGGAGCCATTCCAAACGGTTCTGGAATTGTTGTCGATAAACGTAATACCATAAATACGTCCTGTATAATTTCCACGAACAATTACATTAACTCCCTGTTCCGCTAATTGCTTCTTAAAGTTCTTTTCATCATTTGTAGATTGAAAGGCAATTGTAACCGCAGCTTTGATTGTTAGTTTTGCTGTATGGTTTTTTAAGACTTCTTTTGATTCTTCAAAATGTAATTCCAAAGCCGGAAGCCCAGCATTTTTACCGAATAGGGAAGCCTTGAGTGGATGCCCAGCTTTTTCTCCTTTTTCATTTAAAGAAAAGTATAATAAGCCTTGCTTGATTTTTCCTTGCAGTTCGCCTTCTATTTTTTCAGTCGTAATATTGAACAGGGAAAGCAAAGCATTATATTCCCCCAACGTCTGGAACCGATAATACTCAGGCAGATAACGGACAACCGAAGCAATCTGGCTTTTTATATCTCCTGTTTGGTAATTAACGGGACGAAAAATCTTGTTATTCTGCCGATGTCCTTTCTCCGTAGCCGGTAGTAATCCATATTTGTTTTCGAGTTCACGGCATACCTTCATAGACCGTCTTTTTTCAAACTTATCCGAAATCTTTTTGCCTTCTTCATCCACACAAACCGATACGATATGGATATGTGTGCGGTCAATATCCGTGTGCTTGAATACTACAAAAGGTTGTTCCCCGTAACCCAGCTCCTGCATATACTCCTGAGCCATCAGTTTGAATTTTTCATCACTTACATTATCCTTCGGGTCAGGATTGAGTGAAATATGCAAAATTGGTTTTTCAGTATTGCGGTTGGCTATCAGATAAGGTTCAAAAGATCGGACCAATTGAGCAACGGAATACTGCGCATTAGGTGTTTCAATTATTCTATTGGTAAACAGAATTTGCCCGTTTTCCTTCTCGACTTTGAGCTGATTGTATGCCAAAGCTCCGTGTAAATTGCTCCCTCTTCCGATTTTCGCTATCATTTCAATGCTATTTTTTCAAATGATTTGCTTCAAATTCTTCTGTGAGTTGAATAATTTTTTGACATAATACTGCCATTTCAGCTGTCTGCTTTTCTAATTTGTAGAGATAAGCTGCCGCTTTTTTCTCCGAAAAATTGCGGTACAACAGCTTTACGACCTGATTATAATTAACGCCAATGGAACGGAACTGACTGTGAAAAGAGGTTAACCTCATATAAAAATCCAACAGAGCTTTGTCTATTTTGACCGTTTTAATCTCTCTTTCAAACAGTACGGAAATGATAAATTTTGCTTTATTGACCATTCCCGATGCTTCAAAAAGCGATAATAATTTCGCGTTTTCTTCGTCCGTAAGGCGAAAAACGTGGCGGTGAATACTCGGATTGCTCTTGGGCGTCCGTCCGCCTTTATTCTGTTTTCTGTTACTGTTTTCGTTCATCACTAATCCATTTTTAACTTTAGCAAAAAGCCTGACTTCGGAAGGCTTTTCAGCCCCCAGCAGGGCAAGTTGTTTTGAGGCACGAACTCAGTTTCGAGTGCCTCAAAACACAACTTGCCGTGTTCTGGTGAACACAAAAATCCGCCCTTCGGGACGGATTAAATAAAGCAGGGAAAAACGGCTTCGGGCCGTTCACTTTCTTACTTGATATTTCATAATATTTTTGCATAAGGCCGTTAATAAAAATCACTTTACAAAGTAAACTCCTCTTCAGTAGAGCATTGAGCTGTGTTGCAGTGCCAAATAGTGCCAATGGACGCCAATTCGTTCCACCTTAGAATAAGGACGTATATATCTGCATTTCTTTGTACCTGCAAGCGGATGTAAACAGATAACTATGTTGGTATGTAGTTCCTTAATTATGTATGTAGTCACTTGTGTATGTACAAGCGTACGGATGTGGATAGATGCAGTTGAGGATATGAAATCATATAGTTGGATATGTGCATATTTACAGACTTGGGTTTGCATATAACTAAGTCTGATGATACAAACCTATATGTATAGGTGCCTAAAAATAGAGGTACATATGTTAGTATTCAAGCAGAGCAATACCTGTTTAAATGACCACATAGCTTTCTACAAAACTGCATACGTATAGGCAATAGCAGATAAGTATCTACCAACGCAACGATATAAGTAAATAATTAAATACAGTTAAAAATGAAAACAGAACACAAAACAGTATTCATTGCTTTTTCTTCCCAAAAGGGAGGTGTAGGCAAAACCACCTTTACGGCACTTGTGGCCAGTACGCTACATTATCGGCTGGGCTACAATGTAGCCGTATTCGATGCCGATTTTCCACAACATAGTTTAATGAAAATGAAGACCCGTGATTTGGCTATGGTGATGGAAAATGAGTTTTTAAAAAGGGTGGCATTCAAACAATTTACAACCATTAACAAAAAAGCTTATCCTATCATCCAACATAAAGCTGAAGGGGTATTGGAGGCTGCGCATGATTTTTTGGAATCCGCTTCCGTTCCGGTTGATTTTATCTTTTTTGATCTTCCAGGAACAGTAAACACTCCCGGCATTTTGAAAGCTCTGGCGGGGATGCATCATATTTTTACACCTATCACGGCAGATCGTGTAGTTATGGAAAGTACGCTCATTTTTACCCAGCTGATGAAGGATGTTATTATGAAAAAAGGAGAAACCTCCATTGAAACTATTAACCTGTTTTGGAATCAGGTAGATGGTCGTGAACGCTCGCCCTTATACGATGTTTATAATAAATTGATTGATGAGTTGGGATTAAGTCTGATGCAATGTCAGATTATGAACAGCACACGTTTTCGCAAGGAGAGCGAAGCGGGTGCCAAAACTGTTTTCCGGTCAACTTTAATGCCACCTGATGAGCGTTTGATGAAAGCTTGCCGCTTAGACCAGTTTATGACGGAATTTTTAAGAATCGTTCAATTATAGTAGTATGGAAAAAGACAATAAGAAAAAAGCTACTCCTGAAATCAACGAAGAGCTAATGATGAATTTAATGGTAGATGGAGTAAAAAAGGAAGGATTGCGACTTCCGCCGGAAGAACCCGAAGCTCCTATGAAACCGTTACAGGAAAAACCTTTACTGAAGGAACGTAATAGAACCAAAAAAGTAAATGAACAGGATTACGAAAGTATATTTTTTAAGAAGCCTAGTACCAATGCCCGTGATGGCAAAACAGTATATATCCGACCTGATTTTCATGAGAAACTGTCGCGTATAGTACAGGTAATAGGTGAAGATAAGATAACCATTTACGCCTACTTAGACAATCTTCTCGAATATCATTTTCAGGAGTTCGGCGAGCAGATTACCACAAGTTTCAACGATAAATACAAACCTATTTTATAATTATGGAAACAGTAATCGTTATATGCCTGGTTATCGTTATTGCACTACTTCTAGAGGATAAGATTGTCATCAGGAAAGGGGAGGAGCAAAAACCAACGCAGGAAAAAACCAATCCGAAGCTACTCAATATTATGGGGCAGCCCAAACCGATGAGAAGCCTTCCAGTGCCAAAGAGTGCAACTGAAAGCCAGATTAAAGAGCAGGAACAGGAAACGAATAATTTTGATATTGAAATCGACGAAGAAGATGTCAATATGCAAATTCCGCAGGAAGAACTGGACGAAGTTTTTGGGAATATGCCTGATTTGGAGGAAGAGGAAGAAGAATGGAACAGGTATGGAATATCCGGTGGGAATGACGGTTTTGCCCAAGGGGTTACCTTTGAAGAACTAAGCTCCGTGGGGATGCTGCTGCAAAAAGAAAAATTGGAGCCATCTCAAAAGGAAACAGCAGTTGCTATAGTTCAGAAAATACAAGGAACCGAATTATTCACCTTACTGGAGAATTCTATGGAAAGTGCTTCCCGTAAAATAGCTGAGCTATTAGACGGGAGCTTTTCTTATGAAACGGATGCTAGTTCTTCCTCTTTGCGGAAAAATGATTTGGAGGATTTTGATATTGGAGAGTTTGTGTGAGATTCGTTTGTTTTTGAAAAAAAAATAAAAGCCAGATATGATCAAACACATTTGGCTTTTATTTTTACTACAAATACTTTTTTAATATAGCTTCTTTCTGTTTTGGGATGTTGGCAATCAGAGTTTCCAATTCAGATATTTTGGTTTCTATCTTTCCTATTGCTGTAACAATCTTATTTTGCTCTGAAATTGTTGGTACAGGAATTTCTATGGGATTTAAATTCATCACAGAAAGTCCTGGTTGAGCAGTCCCCGTTGCATGTTGATTCAAATTCATAAAAACTAATTGATAATGTAACCAAATAGTATCTACTTCATCTTTTGGGTAAGCAACCAGTGCGTGTTCTGTTGCATGGAATTTCCCTGAGACTAAATGAACATTGCCACATAAGGCTCCTTGTCTGCCAACTAAAGAATATTTACCTTCATTTGTAAATGTTTTTGTATATCCTCTTAATCCATTACCACCATAGCAAGGAAATAAATTCGGATTAAAATCTTTACTAATGTTATCAGCCTTTACAAAAAATCCTGCTTTTAATTCGCAGACTTCATCTAATCTTTTTAGCTTTCCTATTATGCTTTTGAAATTGGTTTCGATTTCAGTTTCCAATTTTTCAACCTCCTCAATTGCTTTTTGCTCTTGCTTTTCCAATACTTCAATTTCAGAAACTATTTTTTTCTGAATGTCAAACGGAGGTAATGGGATTTTAATTTCGTTGATAACTCCTGACAGGTTATTGATATTTGAACCACTTCCTATATCACGAATAGCTTGTCTAAGCAGTGTGTTTAGGAGTTGATAGAAATATTTCGGTTCATTATTGTTTTTAACTCTAATGATTCCCATAAATCCACCTGCATAATAAATAGTGTCCTCTCTTATAAATGCAACTTTACCTAAGTGTTGTTTACTACCGCTTGAAAAACAAATGAATATATCATTTTTCCTTAGTTTCTTTTCATCAGAAATTTGATAATCATCATATAAATAAACTGTTTTATTTATCTCGAAATTTCCATTTAGTGTAATATTATCCGCTGTTAAAATAATTTTGTTGGTTGTATTGTTAGATTGGTCACCTTTGGAATATGTTACTCCTCTGATGATATCAGCGATTTCGTCAAATCTTTTACTTTCCCATTTACTCTCAATTTTTACTTTTTTTTTAGCAGAGAGAGAAATGTTTTTTTCAAAGTCTACACGGTCAAAGGTGAACATATCTACCAAGTTGTGGTAGCTTATGTTTTGCTGTAAATTTTCAGGAAGTTCTAAATCAAACTCGCCCAAAAATGCTTTGTAAATATAGGTGCTCGCTTTTTCGGGATTTGTAAAACTATCGGCATCATACAATTGAGTACATTCATCTATGCTTTTACTTCGTTGTATGGCATGAATGCCTTCGCTACCTCTACGGTTGCTAAATTCATAACCCAAAAAGCGTTTTTCTTCATTCTTTTCACCTGTTTTTAATAACACCAATTTTTGAGGATAAGCCAAAATAAAATGAAGCAATTTATCTTGTTCAATGGCTAAAATATTAGTCCAAAGTTCAGCTTCATTTTTGGCTTTTAACTTCTTGGTATATTCTTTATAAATTTCATGTTGTTCAATGGTTGCATTAGGTGATTTCTGCAACAATGTTTTATAATCGTCAAAAGAAATGCTATCCCAAACGTGAGCAACATACTTTTTAAGCGGTTTTTCAATACCGTTGATCGTTACATCTTGTAGGTTAACAAAACATTTTTTAATAGCTTCTTCTGTATTGTAAGCATCTGCATTGTTTCTGCGTCTTAAAAATAAGGTAACAGTATTTGTTCCTGTTGCCATAAAGGTATTAGAGCCTAATTCTGCAATACCTAAAATTTCAAAATGCTTTAAAAGAATTTCTCTTGTTTGGGTATAAATACCTGTATTACTCAAAATACTACTTGGTAAAATAATACCAGCTACTCCGCCATCTTTTAATAACTGTTTTGTTCGTTCAATAAACAAACATTCTATTTCAGAACTTTGGTCGGTTAATCTACTATATAAATCAAATGCAAGTTTAGATTTTTCTTCATCCATCAATCCCTTGAAAGCCGAAACTGAATAAGGTGGATTTGATATAATGACATCAAATTGCTTGTTGTCTTGTGGATAGGTTTTGTCGGTTTCTTTTAATAAATCTTTGAATTCTTTTGAAGTAGCAAAATCGCCCAAACCATCACCGTGAATGACTTTTGCCAAACCGTCACCATGAAGATAGCAACTTACTTTAGCAGTTTTTACAAGTCTGTAATCTTTTTCAATACCATATACATAGGATTCCGCCCAATCAAATTGGTCTTCTTTCCATTTTTTTATTGCTCTTTGAGTTGTTGGATTAAATTTACTTTCGTCTAGTATATCTATGTAATTTTGAACTACTTCCATTGATTCCGTAATAAAATGTCCACTTCCCGCAGCATAATCAATTATAGTAGGTAGCAAGTCATTTTTATTTCCAACCTCAATTTTTTGTGATGTAATTTCCTGAAACGGCAAGCTTTTAATAATAAATCGAGCAATGGGAACAGGTGTGAAAAACTGTCCAGATTCTTGTTTCAATCCTGTCGTTAAAAGCAATTCAAAAAAGTCACTTAAGAACTGTTGACGGTAATTATAACGTATTTGATATACTTGAAGTAGTTCCACCACTTCTTTTACCACTTTTGCATTTTCCTCAAAAGAAGCATCATCATATACTTCTTTTATAGCAAATTCATTGTTCTTTTTAAGTCGAATTTCAGTTAAAATTTCTTTGAATTTGTCTTTGTATTGAGATTCAACTTGTAAAAATTGTTTGTCAAATTCACTATCGCTTACGTCTGTAACTTTCTTTTCTAAAAGTTCAAGCATTCCTCTATTATAAAGATCTGTCAATCTTTTTTGAAATGAAATATGAGTATCTTCTCCTTCAAGCCATTGGAAATGTAATTGCTCGTCTTTATTTCTGTTTTCGTCAACAATTTTGCAAAGAAAAAGCGTAAAAATTTTATTGAAGGCGTTTGGTTTATCTGAAACCACATTATGCCTTAATATTTCCAAAAAACGATTAAAAATAAAACTACTGTCTTCTTGCCTTAATACTTTTAAATCATTTTTAGTTAATGCCTTACTTTGGAATTCATAAGGTGTTACCCAACTATCAAAAACTCCGTTTGACTTAGGTAATTTATTCCAACGCTCAAAGAAATCTTTAACATTTCCAGCTTGTCGGTAATCTTCTTCAATTTTTACAATTGTATTTTTATATTCAACTTTTTTACCCTCTAATTTTGATGCATATAGCATTACAACATCAGCATTTTTGTCTTGCTGAAAATAAGTAAAGAGTTGTCCTCCGTTTTTTTCTAAATTTTTAAGTTCTTTTTCGAACTCGGTTCCCCAAGTCTTACACTCAATCATTAAATAGGCAGAATCATCGTCTTTGGAAACTAAAATATCTAGTCTTCCACTTGTGCCGTGTCCAGTTTTCCAAGTTTTTTCTAAAGTTATATTCTGTGGTTGATATCCTTTTTCAAGCAATCTATCCACACATTCTAAGACAACCCAGTTTTCAGCTTGAGAAAAATTTTGAGTGGTTTTACTTTCTCCTTTTATTTTATTACCAAAATTGATAATTTCCTTTTCAAAATCAATTTCAATACCGTAATTGTTTGACTTAGAATATTTCTTTTGAAAAATTCCTGAAGTATTTTCTTTAGGTAAAAACCCTAATGCTTGTATGAGTTTTTTGTTATTCATTGTGATTAGAAAGTTAGTTTACCTTGTGTAATGTTTATTTCTTTCAAATATTTGGTTTGTGCTTCTGCAACAGAGAAAACACTTTCAGAACATTTGTATTTATATGCGTCTTTTGCAAATTTGTCTGCAAAATATAGATCTTTCACTTTTTCGTAATCTATTTCAAATATTTCAGCTAGTAATTTTACTTTTTCTAAAGCAAGCGGTTTCTTGTCGTTTTCGATACGACTAACAAGAGGTGTATTTATCTTGATTAAAGCCCCAAATTCGGTTTGGCTCCAACCTTTTCTCTCTCGTTCTGCTTTTATAAATTTACCAAAACTTGCCATTTTTATGTTTTATCTCAATTAGTTTTATCCATTTTGGGTAAAAGTAAAAAACATTACCCAAATAGGCAATTTTTTCGACATATAAAAATTGTCCTCAACCTACTTTTTAAGAGAAACAGACAATAAAACTTTGTCTCTTTTATAAACATTGGGTTTATGTGAAGGGGCTATATTAATTCTTTCTATTGCCACTCACAGTCAAAAAATTCCTCTGACTGCCAATTTGTTATACCGTCCTGATTTCCATAACATCTTTGTCCCCGAAAGCCCGTAAGGTACGGGAAGACAATAACAATTTAATTTTTTCAAATCATGGAAAAACAAAGAAAAAAAGTTTTGCTGTCAGCAATGGTAATGGTGACAGGTTTGGGTGCGATGGCACAGGGAGACGGTTCAGCTGGTATCACCGAAGCCACTCAAATGGTTACGTCCTATTTCGATCCTGCCACACAACTCATCTATGCTATTGGAGCCGTGGTAGGTCTCATTGGAGGGGTTAAAGTGTACGGCAAGTTCAGTAGCGGAGATCCCGACACAAGCAAGACTGCAGCTAGCTGGTTCGGTGCCTGTATCTTCTTGATTGTTGCGGCTACCATTTTGCGTTCATTCTTCCTTTAATCCCTAGTCTTATGAATTACAATATCAACAAAGGCATCGGAAGAACGGTAGAGTTTAAAGGGTTGAAAGCACAATACCTGTTCATTTTCGCAGGCGGACTTCTAGGAACGCTTATTCTGGTCATGATACTTTACATGGCCGGGATCAATTCCTACATCTGCCTGTTTCTTGGAGCTGGTGGTGCTTCGCTGATAGTATGGCAGACCTTTTCACTGAACAAAAAGTATGGAGAACATGGGCTGATGAAAATCGGTGCAAGAAAAAGGCATCCTCGTTACATCATCTGTCGCAAGCCTGTACATCGCTATTTAAAGTTCACCCCTAAATCGAATGCCGTATGAGGAATGTAGCCAAGACCACAACGTTGGAAAATAAGTTTCCCTTACTAGCGGTGGAAAACAATTGTATCCTGTCAAAGGATGCGGACATTACTGCCTGTTTTGAAGTGCGTTTGCCGGAACTGTTTACGGTAGCTTCTGCGGAATATGAAGCCATTCATTCTGCTTGGCACAAAGCCATCAAGACGTTGCCCGATTATACCGTTATCCATAAACAGGACTGGTATATCAAGGAAAATTATGCACCCGATATTGCGGATGATGGTTTGAGCTTTTTGGGCAAATCCTACCAACAGCATTTTAACGAACGTCCTTTTCTTAATCATTATTGCTACCTGTTCCTGACCAAAACCACTAAGGAACGAATGCGTACACAGAGTAATTTTTCATCGCTTTGTAAAGGTGCTCTCATACCAAAAGAAATCAGGGATAAGGAAGCGATCCATCGTTTTATGGAAGCGGTTGCACAGTTTGAACGTATTGCAAATGACAGCGGATTTATCGGGTTACGACGCTTAACGGAAGAAGACATCATAGGTACGGATGAAAAACAAGGATTATTGGAACAATATCTGACGCTGTCAAGGGAAGCCGGAACACCAATGAAGGACATAGCACTCGGAGCCGAAGAAGTACGCGTTGGGAACAAAAGATTGTGCCTGCACACTTTATCCGATACGGACGATCTGCCTTCAACTGTATCAGCAGATACGCGTTATGAAAAACTATCTACCGACCGGAGTGACTGCCGTTTGTCGTTCGCTGCTCCAGTGGGGTTGCTGCTAAACTGCAATCATATCTACAACCAATACCTGTTTTTGGATAACAGTGAAGACAACCTGCAAAAGTTTGAGAAGTCAGCAAGGAATATGCACTCACTGGCTCGTTACAGCCGTGCCAACCAAATCAATAAAGAATGGATAGAGCGGTACCTGAACGAAGCACACAGTTTTGGACTGTCGTCAATAAGGGCACACTTTAACGTTATGGCTTGGTCGGATGACCCTAGCGAATTCAAACAGCTAAAGAATGATAGCGGTAGTGCTTTGGCACTGATGGAATGCAAACCCCGCCATAATACCACCGATGTGGCTACGCTCTACTGGGCAGGAATGCCTGGAAATGCTGGAGATTTCCCAAGTGAAGAAAGCTTCTATACGTTCATTGAACCCGCATTGTGCTTCTTTACTGAGGAAACCAATTATCATAATTCGCCATCACCATTTGGTATCAAGATGGCAGACCGTCTGACTGGAAAACCTATCCATCTTGACATTTCCGACCTGCCGATGAAGCGAGGTATTATCACGAACCGAAACAAGTTTATATTGGGTCCTTCGGGAAGCGGTAAATCTTTCTTTACCAACCACATGGTTAGGCAATACTACGAGCAAGGCGCACACGTTCTGCTGGTAGATACGGGTAACTCGTATCAGGGATTATGTGAACTTATCAAAGGAAAAACCAAAGGCGAAGACGGGGTTTACTTCACTTACACAGAAGACAATCCCATTGCCTTCAATCCATTCTATACCGATGATGGAGTGTTTGACATAGAGAAAAGAGAAAGTGTCAAAACCCTGATACTTACACTTTGGAAACGTGACGATGAACCACCGACACGTTCCGAAGAAGTGGCATTATCCAATGCGGTAAGTGGCTATATCGAGCGTATCAAACAGGATGATGTATATGCTTCTTTCAATGGTTTTTATGAATATGTTCAGGGTGATTACCGTAAGGTATTGGGAGAAAAGCAGGTTCGGGAAAAAGACTTTGACATCGCTAATTTTTTGAACGTACTGGAACCTTACTACAAAGGAGGTGAATACGATTATCTGCTCAATTCCGATAAACAGCTAGACCTGCTTTCCAAACGCTTCATTGTGTTTGAAATTGATGCAATCAAAGACCATAAAATCCTATTCCCAATAGTGACCATCATCATCATGGAGGTGTTCATTAACAAGATGAGAAGATTGAAAGGTATCCGCAAGCTTATCCTGATAGAAGAGGCTTGGAAAGCCATTGCCAAAGAGGGAATGGCAGAATATATAAAGTATCTCTTCAAAACGGTGAGGAAGTTTTTCGGCGAGGCTATCGTAGTAACACAGGAAGTCGATGACATCATTCAATCGCCCATTGTCAAGGAAAGTATCATCAACAATTCCGATTGTAAAATCCTGCTCGACCAGCGCAAGTACATGAACAAGTTTGATGACATACAGGCAATGCTTGGCTTGACTGAAAAAGAAAAGGCACAGGTACTTTCCATCAATATGAATAATGACCCGTCACGGCTCTACAAGGAAGTTTGGATTGGTTTGGGGGGAACCCATTCTGCGGTATATGCCACAGAGGTTTCGGTTGAAGAGTATCTTGCCTATACCACCGAGGAAACGGAGAAGATGGAAGTAATGAAGCTTGCCGGTGAACTTGGTGGAAATGTAGAACAGGCTATCAAGCGGATAGCCCTGCAAAGAAGAGAAAAGTAAATACAAATTATTAATCATTAAAAAATCGAATAACAATGAAAAAAATACTATTCATGGTGTGTGCAGCACTTATGTTTGCTGTAGCACCGTCCGCAAAAGCCCAATGGGTGGTTACAGACCCCACTAATCTGGCTCAGGGAATTGTTAACAGTGCCAATGAAATGGTACAGACTTCATCCACGGTATCCAATGTTATTAAAAATTTCAAGGAAGTCGAAAAGGTATATAAACAGGGCAAAGAATACTATGATAAGTTGCAAGCTGTAAACAATTTGGTGAAAGATGCCCGTAAGGTGCAGCAGACAGTACTATTGGTTGGCGATGTGTCGGAAATGTACGTTCAGAATTTTGGCAAAATGATGAACGATCCCAATTTTTCTCCCCAGGAATTAATAGCTATCGCCAATGGTTATGCAGAACTGCTCAACGAAAGTACCGAACTGCTGAAAGAACTCAAACAGATCGTAAGCTCTTCCAGTTTGTCATTGAATGACAAAGAACGTATGGATATTATTGACAGAGTGTACAAAGAAGTGAAGGAATACCACAGCCTTGTACGCTATTACACGAACAAAAATATCTCTGTAAGCTTGCTAAGGGCAAAAAAGCAGAACAATACTAAAAGAGTACTTGAACTCTACGGAACAGCTAACCAAAAATACTGGTAAGTTATGGAATTTAATAATCTTCACGAGGTTCTGCGCTCCTTGTACGATGAGATGATGCCACTGTCCGCAGATATGGCGGCAGTGGCTAAAGGAGTGGCTGGTTTGGGAGCCCTATTCTATGTAGCTATTAAAGTATGGGAGGCACTAAGCAGGGCAGAGCCTATTGATATGTACCCTTTGCTCCGTCCTTTTGCATTGGGTCTTTGTATTATGTTCTTCCCGACCATGGTACTTGGAACTATCAATGCTGTGTTAAGCCCGGTGGTACAGGGGACACATGCCATTCTAGAAAATCAGGTGCTTGACCTGAACGACCTGCAGACAAAAAAAGACCTGTTGGAACGAGAAGCCATGCTTCGAAATCCTGAAAACGCTTATTTGGTATCGGATGAAGAGTTCGATAAAAAACTGGAAGAACTGGGCTGGTCACCATCCGATCTGGTTACGATGTCGGGGATGTATATGGAAAGAGGGATGTACAACATTGAGCAGTCTGTAAAAAACTGGTTCAGGGAATTGCTGGAAATTTTATTTCAGGCAGCTGCTCTGGTAATTGACACCATACGTACTTTCTTTTTGATTGTGTTGTCCATTTTGGGTCCGATAGCTTTTGCTATATCGGTTTGGGATGGTTTTCAATCCACACTTACGCAATGGCTTACCCGATACGTTAGTGTATATCTATGGCTACCAGTTGCCGACCTGTTCAGCTCCATGCTTGCCAAGATACAATCCCTGATTATAGAAAGGGATATCGAGATGCTTGCTGACCCGACTTTCATTCCCGATACGTCAAATACCGTGTATGTGATTTTTATGATCATTGGCATTGTGGGATATTTTACTATCCCAACCGTGACAGGCTGGATTATTCAGGCTGGTGGGGCAGGGAATTTTACTCGTAATGTAAACCAAACCGCAATGAAAGCCGGAAATATTGCTGGAGCCGGAGCCGGCTCGGCAGCAGGAAATATCGGCGGGCAATTACTCAAATAATGTAGAACGATTAATCAGTAAAAAATGGAATTTAAAACGCTAAGAAATATCGAAAACAGTTTTCGCCAAATCAGGTTTTACGCTCTTGTATTTGCTGTTCTCTGCATCAGTGTTGCAGGATATGCAGTATGGCAATCCTACCGCTTTGCAGAAGAACAACGCCAGAAGATCTATGTACTGGACAATGGCAAATCACTGATGCTGGCACTTGCACAGGATGCGTCCATCAACCGACCGGTCGAAGCAAGGGAACATGTAAGACGTTTTCACGAACTGTTCTTTACGCTGGCTCCCGATAAGAATGCTATCGAAAGTAATATGAGCCGGGCGTTTAACCTTGCCGATAAAAGTGCTTTTGATTATTATAAAGACCTTTCGGAAAAGGGATATTACAATCGTATTATATCGGGTAACGTACAGCAACGTATCGAAGTGGATAGTGTGGTCTGCAATTTCGACACCTATCCCTATTCGGTACGTACCTATGCCAGACAGTTCATCATCCGTTCCAGTAATGTGACCAAACGTAATCTGGTTACTTCCTGTTTTCTTGTGAATTCTGTCCGTTCGGACAATAACCCGCAGGGCTTCAATATCGAAAAGTTTGCTGTTGTGGAAAACAAAGACATCGAAGTCATTGAACGCTAAAAACGCAGGATATGAAAAAATTACGAACTGATATGGACAAGTGGTTTGAGAAACTAGATGAACGTTGGCGAACACTGCCTTTAAGAAAACAGCACAAGTACACGCTTTACTTTTTTGCGGGGTATATGTTGCTTAGCGCAGGGGTTATTTTCAAAGTATGGTATGATACCAGCAAGTCCAATAACGATATGGTCATCGAGCATATCGAAAATCCTGTTCTCAAAAAGAAATGAAGTCCTGCACTCTTGCAGGATACAGTATCAACAATTTTAAAAAATAAGATTTATGAAAGAAAATGAGAATAAAAAAACGGTTGTTCGGGTAACGGAAGGTAACCCAGCAGCAACCGAAGATGTACTGCAAGACTGTACACAGAGCAAAGCCCAAAAGCTTAAAAAACCGCTCATCTTCGGTTTGATGGGTGTTGTGTTCCTCGGCTTTATGTATCTGATCTTTAAACCGTCTTCCGAGAAAAAGGAAATCGAGAAAATCGGACTAAATGATGTCGTACCTCAGGCTACGGGTGCAGGAATGCCTGACGATAAGGGTAAGGCATATGAGGAGGAAATGCTGGAACGTAAGAATCAGGAAAAACGAAACACTCTCATATCTCTTTCTGATTACTGGAATGCAGACGAAAAAGGAGAAGCGGGAGAGGAGCTGCCTGACGAGGAAGAAAGCTACAGTAGTTCCAACGGATCTGGAAAACACAGTAATCCCGCTTTGAACAGTTACCGCAACGTGCAGAGCACATTGGGCTCTTTCTATAAGGATGATAATTCTGAAACGCTGGAGCTCCGTAAGCAATTGGAGGAATTAAAGGAAACACTGGCTGAGAAAGACGTTCCAGCCAGAGTAACAGTAGATGACCAATTGGCATTGATGGAGAAATCCTATCAGATGGCTGCAAAATATCTTCCTTCAGGTGCAAATACGGGAGAAGTTGTACCTGCCAATGGTGCTGTTTCTAAGTCTTCTTCGTCTACACAAAAAGAGCAGTTTGTGGTATTCACTTCTACAAGAAAGAATACCGTATCCTCCTTGTACCGTGAGCCTAGCGATAGTGTCTTTTTAGCAGATTGGAGTCAAAACAAAAACAGCCGTTTTTATACTGCCAGTGCTTTAGAACAAGTGGTACAACCCAAGAACAGTATCAAAGCCTGTGTACAGGAAACCCAGACCATTATTGGTGAAACTGGAGTACGCTTACGGTTACTGGAACCTGCTAAAACGCCTAATCGTACCATTCCCAAAGGAACAATTTTAACGGCTAATGCCAAACTTGAGGGAGGACGTTTACAGATGAAGGTTACTTCCATAGAATTGGACGGAAACATCATCCCGGTTGATATTACGATTTATGATCTGGACGGTCAGCAGGGTTTGTATGTGCCTTATTCGCATGAAATAAATGCCCTTACTGAAATGGCTGGCAATATGAGCCAGCAATCCGGGACGAGCCTGATGCTTACCCAATCGGCAGGACAACAGGTCGCCGCTGATTTGAGCCGTGGTGTAGTACAGGGCATTTCGGGCTATTTCTCCAAAAAAGTGAAGACACCGAAAGTTACCTTAAAGGCAGGGCATCAACTGTTCCTAGTTTCCAAAAAATAATGTTAAACATAAATAGAATTAAACAATGAAAAATCACTTAAAAAACTTTTGGGCATTTGCCCTAATGATCGGCTTTACAGTATCTTCTTTTGCACAGGATAGCGAAAAAACGCCTCTTGCTTTAGGCAAGATAGAACCGTACCTTATGGAAGTTACTTATGACAAGACTTCACATCTGATTTTTCCAACCGCTATCCGCTATGTGGATCTGGGCAGTGAATACCTGATTGCAGGAAAAGCAGAAGATGCGGAAAATGTACTTCGTGTAAAAGCATCGGTAAAAGAGTTTGGAACCGAAACCAATTTTTCGGTGATTACCGATGACGGTCGCTTTTACAGTTTCAATGTGCATTACAGCTCATCCCCGGAGGTGTTGAGTTATGACCTGCTGACGATGCAAAAGGCAGTGGATAAAGCGGATGGAAACGATGTGCTTTTTGAAGAATTGGGTAATAACTCACCATCACTGGCAGGCTTATTACTGGAAACAATTTACAAAAACGATAAGCGCATTGTAAAGCATATTGGGGCGAAAAGTTTCGGCATACAGTTTATTCTGAAAGGAATTTATATCCATAATGGTAAATACTATTTCCATACGGAACTCGCAAACCGTACCAATGTTCCTTTCCAGATTGATTTTATGAATTTCAAGGTAGTGGACAAAAAAATCGCAAAGCGTACTGTGGTACAGGAAAGACCCATGATACCACTACGTACTTACAAGCTACTCAGTGAGATTGGCGGAAAAACAACCCAACAAAATGTATTCCTGTTGGATCAGTTTACCATTGCCGATGACAAGGTGTTATTGATTGAGATTTTCGAGAAGAACGGGGGCAGACATCAGACATTTCAGGTAGAAAATTCCGATTTGATTAAGGCTAGTTTGATTAACGATATGCACCTTAAATTTTAGTAATCCATTAAACGTAATAACAGAAAAATGAAAAAGTATATTTATATAATGATGTTCTTCCTTATAGGCATCACTATCTCACAGGCACAACGAATGCTGCCTAAACAGAAAGGACTGGAGGTAAACGCAGGAATCTTATCCGATGTCTATCCCGACAGGAACTACTACCTCAATATTGGAATGACCTTAAACGGTAAAAATGGTAATTATCAGCTTTGGGCATTGGAATATACGTACCAGTATGATGAGTATAAAAACCTCCGCTTACCACAGGAAACCTACACATCAGAAGGTGGTTATAGTTTCTTCATGTTGGGTGATACCCGTAAGAACATTACCCTGAATGCAGCAATAACTGGTGTACTGGGTTATGAAAGCATTAACCGTGGCGAAGCTTTGTTGTATGACGGGGCAAAAATACTGACTGAGGACAATTTCATTTACGGCGCAGGCGGACGGCTGTCTTTTGAAACATACCTGTCCGACCGTTTTGTGTTGATTCTTCAGGGTCGCACAAAAGTTTTGTGGGGTACGGACCTGGAACAGTTCCGACCTTCAGCCGGTCTGGGATTGAGGATTAACTTTTAAAATATAAAACAATGATAACATTTTTTAATAAATTCAGAATAGGATTACTGTCAATGTATGTATTGCTGGGAATCCTGATAAGTTCCGTTTCATCCTGTAGCAAAGACGAACTGGAAATACAAAATGATTTCCCTTTTGAGGTAAAGGTGATGCCCATACCCAAAGAAATTGCTAATGGCAATACCGTGGAGATTAGGCTGACGATACAGCCAACCGGCAATTATAACAACACGCAATACTATCTTCGCTACTTTCAGTTTGACGGACAAGGAACTTTGCAGTATAACGATACGTCACCTTATCTGCCCAACGATTTGTACCCGTTGCAGGCTAAGCAATTCAGATTGTATTATACTTCGAACTCCACCGTCTCCCAATCCTTTGATGTATGGATTTCGGATAATTTCGGGAACGAAAGGCAGTTGAGTTTTGAGTTTAACAGCAGTAATTAGCCGTCAGATATAGGTTTTTATGCTCTCACTATAAAGTTCGTATTTAATCACAACCCGAAGATCATCTTCGGGTTGTTTTATTTGCTATTACCCTATGGATCTCTATTAAGCTCATTGTATAACTGAATAAACATTATTATCTTGGTTCTAATTTGTGGCATCCAAAGACTATTTTTAATAATGAGATTTTAACAACATTCCTATGAAAGATGTAATAGCACTTACCAATAGATTTTATATCGAAATGTCCCGAAAAGTACTCTCTGAAAAGGAATATGATGTATTGCAAAAGCTCCTGATAGAAAAAATGACGCTTCAGGAAGTGGCCGCCATTTATGGGGTCACCGGTGAACGTGTTCGCCAAATTTACGCGAAAACGTATAAAAAAGTAAAGAGCGTAACCCAGTTACTTGCTGAAATTGATGACTATAAGCACAAATTGGAACAGTTAAAATACGACTTTAAATGCGAGACTCAACAAATTAAAAAAGGTGAGACTCAACAAATTAAAAAAAGAAAAAATAAAATCGAAACTGACCTGCAAAAAAAGCTTTATAAAAGCCATTTTCCTTTTAGTAAGAGAATGAATAGTATGATGGAGGTTTTAGATATTCACACCATAGGTCAGCTTTGCGAGATACCTTTGACAGATTTTCATCGTTTCAAGGGATTCCAAAAACAGTGCAAAAAAGAACTAATCGCATTTATAGAGTTTGAAAGCATTGAAAATCTTTTTGAAGGATTTTCTGTGTGGAAAACACAGCCAATTCAGTAATTTGGAATGACAGAAAATCCAGTTATAGTAAGGCGACGTTCTTTTGCTTCTCCTATGTTTGTATAATATAATCTAAGTGAGGAAAAGTGAGATAGATTTTGCTTTAAAGAGCTTAATAGTATTTTCAAGCGAAGAAACTGCCTCTTCTTCTTTTACCTCCTATGTTTGTATAATATAATCTAAGTGAGGAAGAGTGAGAGCAGATTTTGCTTTAAATAGCTTAATAGTATATTCAAGAAAAGAAACTGCCTCCTCTTCTTTTACCTTTTAGAATCTGAACAGAATGTAAGGAATTCACCCACAAACATTGGGTTGTATAGCCAGTATATCCATTCAGGAGAAAAGATGTAGAAAGGTTATCACTTACCTAAACCAGATAAGATGAAGGTATTATTAAAACAGACAGTAGGAATTGATGTCGCACAAAATGAATTAGTTGTATCGCTTGGTCGAATGGATCAACAGATAAGCATAGAAGTTTATGCCTATAAAGTATTTCCCAACACACAAAAAGGATTTTCCAGTCTTGTATCATGGGTAAATAAGCAAACATTAACTAATGTAGAGGTACGGTATGTGATGGAAGCTACCGGAGTTTACCATGAATCCTTAGCTTATTACCTTTGCACTAATCAAAAACAAGTTAGTATCGTTTTACCAAACAAAATCAGTAATTATGTAAGGACACTTGACATAAAAACTATTACCGACAAGAGTGCTTCACAAGCCATTGCAAGATTTGGCTTGGAAAGGCAATTAGAAGTATGGCAACCTCCATTAAAAATATTCAATGATTTGAGACAGCTTTGTCGAGAACGAGAACAACTGGTACAGGAACGGACTATGTTAAAAAATCAGCTACATGCTGAGCGTACTTCTGCAACATCTAGCGAAAAATCAATAAAACGTACCAAGAAAAGAATTGCCATGATTGATAAGCAGGAAAAGGAAATAATGGAGGAAATTGCTGCACTTATCAAAGGAGATGAAGCTATAGCTAAAAAGATGAAAGTAATAACTTCTATACCAGGAATAGGAAATCTGACTGCTGTCACCATTATCGCTGAAACCAACGGATTTGAATTAATAAAAAATAAAAGACAGTTGGTAAGCTATGCTGGATTGGATGTAAGGGAAAAAACATCTGGAACTTCTGTGAAATCTAAACCCCGAATATCCAAGCGGGGTAATCGGAATTTAAGGAAAGTAATGCACTTCCCCGCATTGGCTGCAATCAGAACCGATGAAAACTTCAAATGTATTTTCTTAAGATTGGCTTCAAGGCATGGCATTAAAATGAAAGCAATTGTTGCCATTCAAAGAAAGCTTCTGGAGCTAACGTATATCCTATGGAAATCAAATACGTCTTATTGCCCAAATTATCACAATCAGAGTACTACAACAGAAACAATAACCATGTAATAAAATGAAAAAAGGGTAGCTGTTTTATATGCTACCCAATAATAAATATGCAAAACAAGATGAATTCTCAGTAAGAAATTCATCCGCAGTGTTATGCTTTCTCACGAACAATTCTGTTAACCTTCATTATTATTTTGCAAGTTTTAGAATGCGATACGCACCTTTTGCCACAATTAGGAATACAAGCGCTCCAATAATAAGATCGGGATAACTTGAATTGAGCCAATTAACTAAAAGACCAGCAACAATAACTCCCGAATTGATAATGACATCATTTGATGTGAATATCATCGAAGCCTGCATATGCGCTTCTTTACTTTTGTTCTTTTGTAAGAGATAAAGGCAAAATACGTTTGCAATCAATGCTAAAACTGAAACGACAATCATTGTTTTGAAATCGGGCATAGCTTCAATTCCCATAAAACGTCTGATCACTTCAACGAAACCTACAATAGCAAGTAAGACTTGGAAGTATCCTGCAAATCTGGCGATGTTGTTTTTTAGGGCGATTGTTCCACCAACAGCGATTAATGCCAATGCGTAAACGACACTGTCTGCAAGCATATCCAAGCTATCGGCTATCAATCCCATTGAACCTGAAAAAATACCGAACAACATTTCCAGTCCAAAAAACAGGAAATTGATAATCAACACGATCCAAAGTAATTTCCGTTGCTTGTTGCTTGTATCTGTTTCAACAACAAAATTGCTTTTTTCAGTTGAAACCAATGTCGTATTTAGGTTCAGTGTTCCCAAAGCCAAAAAAATTGGCTCTGGGTTTCCATTGTGATAAACGTCCAATTTTCTATTGGCTATATCAAATTCCAATCCTTTTACCGTATCAAAGTCTTGCAGTTTCATACGGATTAATTGCTCCTCGCTTGGGCAATCCATTTTAGTTATATTGAATATGGTTTTTTCCATTTGTTTTAAAGCTTGAATTTTATTCCTCCGTTAATCACAAATCCGTCCAAAGGTGCATAAATGTCTTTAAAAACCGGATTGGTTATTGTTCCTGTATAAATGCTACCAAAGCGTGTTTGTCGGGTGTCAAGGAAGTTTTCAAAGTTGATGTACAGAGAAAATCTTTCCCAAATCTTTTCAGCCATAAACCCGGTAATAAAGTAACCTTTGCCCGTAGTTCCATTATTCAGTTTTTGAGGACTGAAATAATAGGCTTCCAGACCAACTTTCCATTTGTCTTCTATTTCATACATCAGGATGGAATTAATGCGGTGCTTTGGCGTTAACGGGCTTTCTACAGTCATTCCATTTTGGTTTAATCGAGCATCTGTATAAGTGTATCCCAAAAATAATTTCAGGTCATCGTAACCAATTTTAATATTGGTTTCTGTTCCTTTAGTATGAATATAACCTGGAGAATTAACGAACTGATACAGATTTGCAGAGGGGTTTTCAAGTAACAAGGGATTATCCAGATAGGTGTAAAAGAACAATTGGTTTATGCTAAATGACCAATCTTCCCCAATGTAGGTGCGGTAATTGATGTCTGCATTTGCTCCATAACTTTTTTCCAATTTATTGATTTTGTTGTCAATAGGCATTACATTTTGATATTGTAGGCGTTCGCTTTCTTCTGTAAAAATGGTTGGTGTTTTATACCCAAATCCACCTCCAATACGTGAAGTCAATCCGTTTGCAATCTTAAACAATGCAGATACTCTTGGCAAAAATACAGCTCCGTAATCTATCACGTAATCCGTTCTTAAACCCGCTTCTAATTGAAGCCAATCAGTAGCCTTAAAAGAATTTTGAACGAAAGCTCCGAATGTGTTTTGGCTGTAATCCCTCAACGGAAATGCAGTAATCTGCTTTTCTTTAAAATTGTCTGTCCAAATATTGACCCCTGCTACCCATTCCGATTTTTCTGTACTGTTGGTATAATTTGCTTCTGTAAAAGTTGCGGTTTGTGTTCCCTCAAACTGATAGTTGGGAATTGTTGTATTTCGGTTAAAATAACTCACGCTATTTTTAATTTGAAAAGAACTTTTTTCATCAATTAAGTGGTCGAAAACAAATTGTGTGGAATAGCGTTGTGTTTTATTTTTCTCGAAATATTGATGTGTGTTATCTCCTTTACCTTTGATGTAAAGCATATCACCTCCCAAACGGTTTTCGATAGTTGTATTGACACCGAAATTCATTTTTGTTTTATCATTGAAATAAACAAACAATTTAGGGTTCAGTACAAAACGTTCAAATTTTGGAATGGCAGAAAAACCAATTTTTGCAGGGTCGTAAGCTCCGTTTCTATTATGCGAAGCAAATATGGTTGTTCCGATTTTCTTAAACTTCTGTCCGTAAAAACCGTTGATGTCTAAACCTCCACCTGATGTTCCGTTTAAATGAAAACGCAAATCCCTTTCTTCCGTTGGTGTCTTGGAAATCAGGTTTACCAAACCTGCTATTGCTCCACCACCATACAGCGTAGATGTAGAACCTTTGATAACTTCAACCTGCTTTAAGTCAAGCGGTGGAATTTGCAACAAACCTAATCCGCTTGAAGCACCCGAAAAAATAGGAAAGCCGTCTTTCAAGATTTGCGTATATCTTCCGTCAAGTCCTTGAATACGGATACTTGCATTGGCACTTGTGGGCGAAGTGGTTTGTACGTGAATACCTGTACTTTCCGCCAAGAGCATACGAATATCCCCAGGTTTCATATTGCCTTTTTCGCCCAATTCTTCACTTCCGATAAATTCAATGCGGGTAGGAATATTTTGTATGCTCCTTGTACTTCTTGTAGAAGATATAACCACTTCCTCTAACTCCTCTGAACTTTCTTTGAGTAAGATTTCAATAACGCTGGTGTCCTTTAATGGAAATTCCAATGTATCAATACGTTCATTAAAGCCTACGTAACTAAAATGTATTTCCTGTACACCGTCAGGAACATTTACTATTATGATTTGACCATTTTCGTTGGATGTCGCTGCAAGCGAGGTTCCTTTTATAGATGCCGTCACACCAATCAAAGGATCTTTGTTTTCACTGTTTCTAATAACAGCATTTAAATTGTTTTGTGCAAATACACAGAGATTTAGTGTCATAAAAAATGACATAAAGAGTATTTTTTTCATTATATGAAAAATTATTAATGTTTGAAAAATAAGAATTGACGGTTTGTAGCACCGCAATTTGTTATTGTGCCGAAGACACTAAAAACATTAATTAATCTTAGGCGGTTGCCAAATGGAAGAGAAGAAGTCTGAAACAGCTGACGCAGTTATTACACCTAATTTCTTTTTAGGTTGTTGGACATAATTGGATGTTAAAGCATAAAAAGAAGTAATTACAAATCCAGTACAGGTATTGCATTTAGAAAAAGGCGAGCAACATTCCATACCGCAACCGTCGCTATCTTCTTCCTGACTATTTGTTGTTTGATGTATGACGTCAAAGCATTTATCTTCCATAAAGCCTGGCAAGATCGATAAGACCAAGACCATTAATGCTAATATGAATGATAAATTTTTCATTTGGCAAATGTATAAATTTATGCTCAATTTCACACAGTAATAAAGAATTAGAACATCAACTGTTATTTTTAAATAATATATAGCGAGAATTAGAGAAGAGATAGTATTAAATTTCTATCATTTTTAAAAAATATATTTGGTTTATAACACAGAATCTTTTCTTTGGTGGCTGATGTGGAAAGAAAAGAAGTCGGCTGAAACAACGAAAGGGATAATGAATATCCCTTAGAAATAAGATTCCAACCTGTTTGGTAAAATGCGGAGTTAGGAAGTGCGAAAGGTGCATTTTGGTAAAGTGGTTGCACCGATTTGGCGCAAAAAGACTGTCCCGACCATCGGAAGGGAGTGTCTTTTTGCCGCCCGATTTTGACTATCAGGCGACTTTTATGGGGTGGGTACGAAAGTCTTTCAGATTGTGGAAAAAGCCTCTGTACGGAGTCATACCATACCGAAATAAGCTCCATAAAAGCGAACAGCCCATTTGTGTTAAAGAGGAATTGATAAACAAATCCTGTTTCTCCAAAGCTTCCGCTAAACTGCAACTCGGTGTTTCATCGTGTTGTTCGGACTGCTTCAATAATTCTCCAAATTCTTCCGTAATCATTGGCAGGCTTGCCACCGTTTCGTATTTCTCCGAATTGGGTTGATGAATGTTTCCTATGGTAGACAGTAACACTTGCCCTGTATGCTGGCTGTTGCCAAAATCCAACCAATATTTCGGTTCATCCCTGTGGTGTCTGCGTTTACAAATTTCTTTCAGAATTTCGGCAACTCCAAACCTCGCCTTTATATTATCCACGCAGGTAATGTAAATAGTTGCCTGTGCTTCTTCGGGTATTCTGCCCAAACTGTCCTTTTCAAACTTTGTGGTTTCGGCTTTCCAATTTGTCCCTGAAAAGCGGTTTGCACGGTTAATTAGTGCAACGGATTTGTATAACCCTGTTTCAATTTCGGCAAAACGCTGTCTTCCTAAATTGGCATTGGTCACAATATCATCATCCCACAAACGCACCAGTAAGCCTGCGTGTCCCAATTCGATTAAGCTGTGGTTTATTTCCATTAAAGCGGTCAAAACCTTTGAGCCTGTACCACCTGCACCGATTAAGTTTACCGTAATGGGATTGGTGGGAGTTATCAAATAGTTATCTGTAAAATGTACTTTTAGTTTTTCGGTATTCATCACAAAAGATTTTTAAGGGTTTTGTTGTTCTTTTTCAATACATCTTTAGGAAAGGCTTCACCTGTTTCAATCAATTTTTTCCAAAGGCTTACGCAATTCCCTTTTATGGGATTTTGTTTTCCTAATAAATGGCTGAAATAGCTGTTAAAAAAGTAGTCTTCCCAAGCATCGGTAAATTCCTCTACAGAAGCAGAATTTTTAATGTCTATACTTACAGTTCCCATACATACTTTACCATCTTCATAAATGTTGAAGAAAGGAGCAAAATACAATGGTGTATTTTCTGTTGGTCTTCTGTCAGTAGTAAGAGCAAATACGGCAAGGCTGTTTTTACTAGCATACCAAAGCATTGACGGTACAGACGCTTTGCCGTTGGGCATGCCCAAGCCGTTTACAAAATACAATTGCTGTTCCTGTGCCTTGGTGTACCAAAGTACAGTGCCTTTTTCGCTCGGATTAATATGCAGTATATTGGTCGGCAAAATTCCTTTTGGTTTTAAAAAGGCTTTGTCCTTTTCTTTATCGGTGTGCAAAGCCTTTGCCAATATTTTGGCTTCATTTACGGTCAATGGATGGGCATTGATAGGATTTCCGTTTTTGTTCATATCAAAATGCTCCACATACATATAGGTATTTGTCCCTTTGGTTTGGTAAAAAACCAATGCAGATTTTGGATGGTAAAGCGTTCCAAAATTATCGGTTATGTCGTTTACGTTGCTCATTTTATTGTTGTTTTATAATCATATAGTAGTGTGCATAGTTCGTCCAAAAGGGCAAACAGGCGGTTCTCAAAATCAAGATTGGTTTGTGTAATGGTACTTCCGTCAAAGCGTTTGCAAATGGTCGGTTCTTCCATTACTCCATACTCGTTAAACTCATTATTGATGCTATCGGCAAGCCTTTCATACAACCAACCTGTGGTATCCGCTATAAAGGAGATGTATTTTTCCATTCCAACAGTTTCGGAGTCGTTTTCATCAGTATAGGGGTCTTCTTCGGGTCTTGGTGCGTTTCGGAAAATGCTCTCAAATGGATATTGCGCATAGAGGGCAAAGGCATCGCAAGCTACTTTTTGGCACTCCTGGTCGAATGTGTCACGGCTTTTAAAGTGGTTTAAACGCTGTTCAAATACCTGTAAATTGATACGGTTGAATAGCTTCTGTTCAACCCGTTCGCCTATCCATTCAGCTTTTGCAATCTCAGCAATACAGCTGTCCGTTTCTTCGGTATAATCATCCTGTTCTACCCAATCGTTCATAATTTCATACATCCAATACAGATAGCTGTTTTCCTGTCTATAATACGGTATATCGACAATATGATATAGATAACTGCAAATCGAAACAAGCAATTGAGCCGTCTTTTTACGCTTTGGGTCATGGAGCATTTGAAAGAGTGGCACGATTGGAATATAGTATAGGGTTGTACCTGTGCTGTATCGTTCTTCGCTCGTAAAAAATGTTTTCTTACTATCCTGTACCAAACGTAAATTATCCCAATTGACATTGTTTTGTTTTAACTTGCTTTCAGCATCCCACATAGCCAAAGCCATATTGTAGGGATAGCCGTATTCCTGCGTTTGTAACGGTTCAATGCCGTAATGCTCTGTAAGTTGGGAAAGGGACTTGTAAAAATCCCTTTGCGTTTTTGCTGTTTTCTTACAATCCTGTGTGGATTGTGTTGTTTTCAGTTTAGGCAGAAACCCACACTTTAGAAAACCATTGGAAGCATTGCTATCGGTACAGATTTCTGTTTGTCTTTCCGTACTTCGTTTGTGTCTTTGGCTCTTTGCATCCATTGTGCGAACTCGCCCAATTGTTGGTTCAGTTGCCGTTGTGTTTTCTGTTCGGGTATGCTTATAGTTCCCGATAGGATATTGCGTTGCATAGTTCATTGTTTTTTATTTTTGGTTTAACCTTTTGTTCCCATGACGCTCTCTAATTTGTATTCTATCTTATCATCACGGATGATGGGGGCAGATACTTTTGCGGTGGTTAGTATGGGATACGTATTGGCGTAAAAATTCAGTACCGCTTCCACACTCCAACGTGGTTCGGGGTCGGTCAGTCTGATCTCCTGTCCTTTATCTTTAAGTATAAATACTCGTTCTAACTGTGTTGTTACTAACATAACTATTGAATTTTTTGTTAAACACTAGGTTGTTCTGTTGCAAACAGACCTGTTGAAGAAAATTGGTTTGATAGTTCCGATTTGCGTTTTCGTATTTCGTCCGCTTTTTCGGGATAATCTGTAATTTCGGGTACTTTCATCCACGCTTCACGGAATTTGCCCTCTTTTTCCAATTCGTCTGCCTTTACCATACCGTCTTTAAACTTCTTGTCTTTGGCTTCCTGTTCTTTCTTTTGTGTGTCGGATTTTTCCTTTTCCATTGCCGATTGCTTTTTAGCTTCTTCCAACTGTTTCATAAAGGCTTCCATATTTACCATTAAACCTGAAGCGGTTTGCAAAGGAGTTGTTATCTGCTGAAAAAATCCCTCATCCAATTCTTCTGCCGTTCCCCTTAGATTAAGTGGTGGTATCAGTTGTTTTGCGTTATCTCCACATTGCTCATTTTGAAGTATTATAGAAACAATAAGGTTGTTTTCTATACCCTTTGATATAGTGAGTTGTAAATCTCCTGTAATGCCCATTTGCGCTATCTGATTGAAAAAATTTGTGTTCATCGTTCTAAAAATTTAATTGTTTTTACATGGCTCTTTTATTACTGTTAACTTCTCGTATATATCTGTCCAATAGGTGTTCTGCCTTTTATCAAAATCGGAGTAGCTTTTATCTTCGTGCATGTATTTTTTGTACTGTTTGGTTATACGGATTGCTTCTTTAAGGTCTGTTACTTCAATAGGGCAACCGTTTAAATCTGTTACTTTCATTTTTTGCTATTTAAAAGCAACCACCCGAAGGCGGTCGCCTGTGGTTATACATTCAGATTAATTGAAATTGAATACGTCTGCACCGATTTTCTCGAAAGAAGTACATAGTTCAAATGTTTTTTGCGATTTCATTTGTGCTGTTCCACCCATAACTATAGATTGCAGTTTGGCTTCATCATCCTTGTAACTGCGTACATTTTGGTAGTAGCCTGTCACAGCATTGTACGCCCCGAACAATGTACCTTTGGTGGTGTCCATTTGTTGAGTGTCGCTTGTCATAGCGTATGCAAAGGCATCTTGCACCACATTTTTAAACACGGTGGAAACTTCATCATCCGCACCCTTTTTAATCAAATCCAATGTTTCCTTATTCGGACAAAGAGCTAATTGGATTAGTTTTTTTACTTCTTGGTCAGTTACCTTTACTTTAGCCCATTCATTAAATATTCCCTCTAACTGTGTGCTTAAGGTATCCGCCAAGCCCATAAGTTTGTGGGCATTTTCCAAATGCTGTTTTGCTCCCGAAGTATGTTTGATGCGTACCACGTTGCTCATATTACGAAGCGAGGCGTTAAGGGTATTTTGGCAAACAATGCGGATAGGGGTGAAGGCTGCTGTTATGCTTCCGCTACCATCGTGCGAAGTGGTTAGGAAAATGTACTTTTCCGTAACATCATCGCCATTGCCCACTCGGATATAATCGGGCAGTTTGGCTGTGATAAATATGCGTTCGCCCTGTCCCAATGCCCCTGCGGTCTCGTACAATATTCCCTCGCCACCCCCTACAATAGCATCAAAGAAATTGAATGCCTCATGGTTTTGTACGATGTGGTAGTCCTTGCCAACCACACCCAATACTGCATTGTTATCGGTACGGATATTGGCGTAATAATTGGGTACTTCCAGTTCACTACTGCCTATTTCGATACCGTTTGCGGTTTCAATAATTCCGGATCCTTTGGTATATAGCGGTCTTTTAGCCACTTCATAGTCTAATCCTGCGTGTTTGATAGCTTCTTCGCTTGTTGGGTATTGCTCTACAATTTGCCCTAAGCTGTGCCACGCTTTTTCTTTTACGCTAAAGAATGAGTAATGTCCTGTGTTGCTGTTAAAATTGATATTATGTGCCATGATGAAATGATTTAAAAAGTTTAAAAATTGTTTGAAAACCTGCAGTTAAAATGGGAGGTCGTTCTCCGTTTTGTTATTATTGATTCCCGTGGTAGCCTGTACCGTTTCCGATTTTTTACCGCCTGCGTGCAATTTGATTTGCAAGGTGTTGAAGTTCAGACTTGCGTTTGCTTCTCCATTATTGCCTGTCCACGCTCTTGCACTTACTCTGCCTGTGAGTTCTACAAGAGTGCCTTTAGTGAGTATTGTCGCTACTTTTACGCTAAGCCAGTAAGCACAGTCGAAGTAGGTTGTCTGCTCTATACGTTCGCCCGCTTTATTTCGGTAGCTGTCGTTGATGGCTACTGAAAAATTTACTACCTGTTTGCTGTTTGACAATGTGCGTACCTGCGCATCTTTTGTCACTCTTCCAATGATGTTCATGATTTTTACTTTTTTAATGAATTATTTTTTTTGAGATTTTATTTATTCGGCAATGAGAGGAGGTGTTGTTTTGTTTCACCATTACCATTTTTAATATTTTATTTCTCATTGCTGACATTTTTTTTATTCGTCTAAAGAGCCGGAGTATGCTATGTTTTGTTTCATGAGCATAAAAAGGTGAGTGTTTAGCAATAGCAAGGCTTTGATAAAAAATACAACCTGGATGGGTGGAGATTTTTTGGCAAATCTGAAGGACCAGGCCTTGCTATTGCGTTAAGAACACGGAGTTACCTTTGCTCCTGAAATAAGACAAAAGCATACTGGTTTTTGAATATAAAAATGAAGGGGAAGCAACGAAGATATTGGTAAATGGTTCTAATGATCAGAAAATTTCATCAATATGACAAAATCTATAAATCGATGTTTAAGATTTTTTTTTAAACTGCTGTTGATAGAGTTATTGATTAATAATATTAGATTAGTTAGAGCACAAATAGTTGATGCTACTAGTGGTGATTGAGTTCTTGATTATATATTAGATGTAGTTACAATACAAATAATTGTTACTGATGTTGTTGATGTAGCTAAATAATTATATATTTGTTCACTAATATTAAGTGTTCACGTTTTCGTGAACATAAGTATAAAGTGAACAAGATGAACGAGCAGTACATTATACAAAACGCAATACATAATCTTCATAAAGATGAGATACGTGCTGAATGGAGAGAAGCAACTAATGATGGTTTCATTGATGGAAAGCTGACGCTTCATATGAAGTATCATCCTGCTGTTGTATTAAATGTAGCAGTTAAAAAAGAACTACGTGGAATGCATCTTACCATTATGGAGGATAAGGCACGCAGTGAAGCACCATTTATGATAGTTGCTAATCGTATATTTCCTAAGGTTAAGCAGGAGCTAAAAGAAAAGCAAATCAATTACTTGGAGGCAAGCGGAAACATGTTCCTGCTAATGGATGGCCTTTACATTAATATTGACGGTAGGAAAAATGAGGTTACTGCAACTACAGGCGGCAACCGTGCCTTTACAAAGACTGGGCTGCAGGTCATATTCCAGTTTCTAATTGAAGAAGAATGGGTAAATCGACCATATCGAGAAATCGCGCAACGCACCGGTACAGGCTTGGGTAATATTAATAATATATTCAATGGGCTGGCACAGGAAGGTTATCTATTACAGCTGACAAAGAATGAGCAAAAGTTGGAAAATAAGAAGCAACTGTTGGAAAAATGGATTTTGGAATATGAGAAACGTCTTAAGCCAACGTTAAATATTGGTACATTTAGGTTTCTGAAGGAAGAAGATTTTTACAATTGGAAAGAAATTCCTCTTAAAAACCAAGAAACATATTGGGGCGGTGAACCCGCCGGGGCAATTTATACAAATTACCTGCGTCCAGAAGAGCTGACAATCTATACCGCGGAAGAATGGAATGATTTGATCAGGAACTATAGATTGGTTCCGGACAAGCAAGGTAACGTCAAGGTATTTAAGAAATTCTGGAAACATGATTTAGTAAACGAAAATGCAGTGCATCCACTTTTGGCATATGCCGATTTAATGAATAAGGGAGATAGAAGATGTACAGAAACAGCACAAAGAATATACGATGAGTACCTACAAGATAAGTTTTAAGCAATTAAGGCAGGAAGCAAAACTTTCAGAAATGCTTACGGCACTGGAGAGGGGTTTGAAAAAGTTTAGTATAGATTTCTATCTCGTTGGGGCAGTGGCACGAGATGTTTGGATGTCCGCAATAAATGATATCCCGCCAAGCCGCATTACGGGAGATATTGATTTTGCTGTTTTCATCAATGATAAAGGAACCTATGAAGGATTAAAAAAATATCTGATAGAGACTGAGGGATTCCATCCATACAAAGACAATGCATTTGTACTGGTGTGGAAAAGTTACATTCAAGTTGATTTACTGCCGTTTGGCGAGATAGAAGGTAAAGGATCTCATGTAAGGGTCGAAGGCACCGGTCTTACAGATGTTAGTGTTCCCGGTTTTAAGGAAATATATGATGCAGGACTTCCGGAAGCAGAACTGGAAGGAAAGCACCACTTTAAATTCTGCACGCTTCCAGGAATAGTATTGTTAAAGCTGATGGCATATGAGGACCGACCTGAAATCCGTAGGGACGATATTAAAGACATCAGTAAGATTTTAAAGCACTTCTTCGACATGTATACCGAAGAGATTTATGCAAACCATCTCGATTTATTTGGTCAAGATCAAGAACTTGATATGTTGGCTGCACGCGTTATGGGGCGGGATATGGCAAAAATAGCAAGATTGAATGAAGAGTTGTTTGTCAGGATCGCATCCTTGTTGGATAAGAATACGGTGAGCCCTGCCAGTAGTGAAATAGCAAAAATCATGGCTGAATTTTTCGAAAATACTGTTCAGGCTAGCATGGATATGTTGATTGAGATTAAGGTCGGATTTATGGAGTAGGATTAATATTGTATCTTAATATAATGAACTCGAAATTTAAAAAAAGAGATGGAAGCTTACTTTAAAACAGAGGCAGCATATAATTGAAAACCTGCCACAATGTTTTATTAGATATTTGTATATCTTAGCATTACACAAAATATAATATCTATGGAGGACTATCTTAAAAAATTTCGTGATCGCTTACGTATTATGATCATTCTTTATACTTTTTGCGATCCATTGGAGGATAAAAGATCAGGGAAATATGGTGTATTTCGCAGTGAGATAAAAATACAGGCGTTAGATTTTCTTCTTCGCTATCCTGATTTTCTTTCAATGGAATTAATGGATTTATTAGATAATAATACATCAAATGACAAAGAAAAGATTGGGAAAATAATTGAAGCTATTTATTTAGATAATGAACCCGAATTACGGGTGGAAGAAATGGAAAAATTTTTTCATGGAGCATATGAAAGTATTGATGATGTGATAGCATATCTTGTCAGCGTTGGTTTAATCACACATGAAAGTAAAAAAAGATCTGATGGAAAGACATATGATAAAATATACTACATAACTTATGAAGGCTCTAATAAAATTATAGGATTTCTCAATGATATTTCAGCGGTAGAATGGTATTATGATCGTTGTATGTTGATAAAGGAATATTTTGGAAGTTTTTCAGGGACAGAGTTAAAATCTAGACAATATAGATATGGGGAGTATAGTAATATCTCTTACCGTAGCCATATCCAGAATATTAATAGCAAGGTGAAACTAGCATATTTTCAAAGATTTAATAAATCATTATAATGGACGAAAGACAGATTAATTATAAAGATTTCCTCAAGTATGTTCACGAGCACTTTGCAGAGAATATCACTTTAGAAGAAGTGGAAGAAATCCTTCATTTAGAAGAAGATTACAATAAAGATAGTCCAAATTCATTAGGGAAATCCCTAGTAATTGATCGGTTACTATTTACGGGGCAAAAGAAAACCGGTGAGAGCTTTATATTCGATCAGCCAGTTTACCAAGGTATTAATGTTTGGATTGCTGACAACCACAAAGGAAAATCCACCATTTTTAAAATCATAAAATTTGCTCTAACTGGAGCAGATAGTATTAAGAAAGATATCAAACCCTGGATTACTGAAATATTCCTTCAATTTACTATTGGTAAAATAACCTATACGTGCTACATTAATAGGACAGGAAGGGACAGGGGCGGAGTCTATAGATTTTCAATCAATAGGTTCATGGAGCTAAGAGAAAACCAAAAGTTTGATGATGCACAAAAAGAGATTGAGTTTGAATTTAATAACCAAATACAATTCGAAGAGAAGATACAGGACTTTTTTTTCGAGCAGTTTTCATTTTATACCCTAAAGTATACCCAAAAAAATAGTGCCAAGGACTCTTTTGAAATGAATACTTCAAGTCTTAGTTGGGCCACTTATTTTAAATCTATTTATTTGGAATCTAGTAACTACGAATATCTTTTTTTTGATAAAGAAAGATATGGCTTACAGGGAAAAAAAATATTCGAAATGATCTTGGGTTTACCCTTGACATACCCCATTAATATGCTAAACATTCAAATGGATAGGGTATTGGAAACTATTGGTAAAAAGCGACTAATTGATAAAACCAAGCTGGAGTTTAACAAAAATAACGAAGTACATTTAAAAAAGAGGCTGGCTGAAGTTACTCTTGAAATGAAAGCTCTTCAAGAGGGGCAAAAAATTGAATTCAATGATCGCCCATTAGTAGAGGAATACAACAAATTGTTTGAAAAAATTAACGAGTCAAGAAAACAGCAGAGGGTTGTTTCAGATGCCTATCAAAAAGGGAAAAATGAACTGATTGCCTGTGAGGCAGAATTACAAAGCCTTGAGGGTGATAAAGCAAAGATTTCGTCAGAAGTAACTAAGCTGAGAAAGCGAGAGCTCAATATCAATATATATCGGCAATCAGAAAGTTTCTTTACAAATCTTGAAATAAAAACCTGCCCGCACTGTGAAAAAAAAGTCAGTGAAGATAAAAAAAAGAGCGAAATAGAAGATCATATATGCAGCTTATGCGGGAAAGAGTCTAAAGAGCAAAAAGTTGATCCAGAAGAAATAAATGAAAAGGCGAAACTTTTAGAAGTTGAAAGAAGTAAACATGAAGCAAAATTAGAGCAAATTGATAACACCCTTAAAAAACGTTATGAGGATATCGAAATATTGCGAAAAAAGAATGCTGAGGAATATGCAAAATCTGTAGTATTCACTCCTATAGAAACAGACAGCCGTAGATTGTCAGAGATTCAAACAGAGATTGAATCGATTGGTAAACAAAGATCGAAATTCACGGATTTACTAAATAAAAAGGACAATTTTATCAAGGAAGAGGCAGTATTGTTATTCCAGCTTAACGAGATCGCTAAGCAGGAATCACAAATTGATTCCAATGAAATGGCAAATCTAAATTTAAAACGGGATGTTTTGGATTATGCGCTTAAGGGTCTGGAAAAAAAGCGTGTACAGCTGAATAAGGATATTCTTAGTAAACTGCAGGAATTAATCATTAATGAGGTTCATGCCTTTGGCCTGTTGAGCATAGATAATATAGAAATTTCGGATAAGTATGAACTAATTTTTTTACAACATGGTATTGCAGTAAGTTTTACTGATCTTACCGAAGGCGAAAAATTAAGAGTTAAGCTCGCATTTTACTTAAGCTTGATTCAATTGGATATTGAACATAATTTAGGAAGGCATCCGCGGTTTTTGATATTTGATTCGCCAGGTAGTGAGGAGATGGTTCCCAAGCATTTACAGGGTTTGTCTGATATCTTTAAAAGTATTAATGACCGATTCAAAGATAAATTGCAAATATTTGTTGGTTCCGCACTGCGAGATTTCTCCCATATTACTGACAATGAAAAGACATTTATAAAAGAGGAGGATCATTTTGTCTTTTAACGCTATGGATAAAAATGTACTTTTAGGCACTGATTTTTCAAAAATTATTTTTTTAGATAATTTCTATGTCAATGTGGATGTGGAGAATGAAGATGGCTCTGCTGTCTTAGATTTTTTAAAAGAAATAATTAATACCACTGAAAACACATATATTAAGAGAGCCGCCTGCAAGATTATATGCGAACTGACAGCGGTTAACATAATAAAAAACCGCTATTCCTCTCTAGGTGTTTTATTTGATTTTCTCTCCAGTAATACAAATGAATTAATAGACATTGCATTAAAGCAATTACCTTTTTTTATTGAGCTTTTGACAAGTGAAATAGAGCATAAAGTTATAGACCTTACCGATCATGATAATGGCGATATATCCAGTCAGGCTTATCTTTTTTTAGGGATTAAAACCTTCTTTTTTAGTACGTCTAAGAACGATTTTCCAAATTTTATTAGTACAATTTCTGAGGCTGAAAAATATTTTCTTGCAGCTGAAAATGTAATGGACAACAGGGATGATGCCTGGTTTTACATTATATTAATCCAGTTGACAAAAGCTTTATTATCAAATGATCAAGAAGGTGTGGAAACAATGATTACTGAGTTGTATAAGAATTTACAGGTTAGAGCTTTGTATGAAATTGATGTTACTGGTCTGGAACTTGAATATCTAATTTTTCAAATGTTTGATTCTTTAAATAGAAATTATAAGATTGCAATCCGGTCACAAGAATGGCTGGATATTAGGCACGAGACTCAAATGATCCTAGAGGCTAGCATGGAAATAGATAAATTAAAATTGCACAATTCAAAATTTAATAATATTACCAAAAAAATTATTGAGGAGTCAGTTTCTAAAATAGAATCAAATATTTATAATTTTCATCTTTATGGGGAGCATAAGAGACTAATTGCTCTGCATTCTCAAAGTGATAAAAGATTGGCTGATTTTATAGATTCAATACTTCAGTCTTTGCCAGATCAAGATAATGGAACAATAGATGATAATGAAGTATTGGCAATGTTAGTCGTATTTATGGGTGCTGAAGGAGGCCTTGAAATCTATAATAAAATTCAGAAGAAGGAACTGTCTTTTGCAAAAGCAATTGGGCAGTTTATAAAGAATAACTACAATAGTAACTTGTCAATACGCACAGGCAGTTTGGCAGGAGAAGAGATATTTAACGTGTTGATGAGAGAAATTGATACGGTGCTTCCTAAATATTCCAAAGAAAAAAGGAAAACATTTTCGGCTGTACTTGAGGAAGTTATTCGTTATTGCCAAGCTACATTTGTTGGAAATGAAAAGAAACGATTTCCCTTTCTATACAGTACATCTGCAAAAGGAAAAGGCATCAAAGCTAGTGAGCAGGATTTGCAGGATAGTATGATTTTATATTTTGAACATTCTAATATTGCAGATGGATTTGAACATGAGAAGTCTAAGTTTGTGGATGGCGGACGTGTCGATATAGTGTATAAGAAAGATATTCTAACCGTACCTATCGAATTAAAAAAATCATTGTCGCGTCCTGATAAAGATATGCTCGAAGAAAATTACATTGCCCAAGCACAAACTTATACAGCAGGATATGATCAATTGGGTATTTTTGTCTTGTTGGAAATGAGCGACAAGAGTAAAGAACCAATGGCTAATTTCAAAGATTGGTTTAAAATTCATCATTTGCGGCCATCTACAGGTCAGGAAGTATCCTTCCCAGATTATATAATCTCGGTAGTGATACCAGGCAATCGAACTAGCCCAAGTTCAAAAAGTACTTACAAATAGAATATTTGGCCAGACCTCAGCTTAGCGTAATGAATGGAGTTGGATTTCTTAAAAATTTATCGAAGGCTCAATGCGTTCTGGTTTCCAGTAAAATATTTTATTATCTCCAAAAAAGGAAATCGGATACTGTGGTGCTACAAAAGATCTCTCGCCATTATCAGGTCGAAAGACAGAAGACATTTTTTTATCAATTAGAGTTTTGCACGCTTCATATATGCCATTCAGTTCACTAGGAAGCTCACCAATACAATCTTGTTTGTAATCTGCCCTTAAATCTCCGACAGCATTATGAAATACGCTTTGTGTAAAAATATATACAAATTTAATGGTCGTCGTATCTCGCGCAATTATTTCCTCCACAATAGTTTTGAAAAGCTGGTGGTCAAGACTAAAATATCCAGTGTTAATTAAGAACACGCCGGCGGTATTGATTGAATTTGAATTACTGAATTGTTTAATCTGCTTTGAGGCTTTTGCTATAGCATTTTTTATTGAATTTGCTATAACACGTTTATATGCTGCCTTAACTTCGCCCGATGCTGCAGAAAAATTGATATTAACAGAAAAACCATTATCTGCTTCAAATATCTTCGTAATTGTATTGCGCCTGTCCTCATTATATAAGCTCTCTTTTTGAAGATCTTTCAATTCTATAACTATATCTACGATCATAAAATCTGGAGTCATAGTTGCGGTTTCTGGAATTTTCCTACCCCCTAGCTGACAAATAATAGTTTCAAAATTTGACTCATTAAATCGAGGAATATTATAGTAATAGGGATTTGAAAAGCTAGCTTCAGAAAAACTTGTGAAAGAATAGCCATCATGTTCAGCCGTAATATAAGCTTTCCATAAGTCTCCGCCTACATCTTCGCAAAGTGAACGGATAAGCTTATCAATTTTTATTTCGGAACAAACAATATACCCTTTACTGGAAATGATCTCATAAAGCTTTAACCGTGAAAAATCGGTTTCATCTATCATTAAGATGCAGTTGTTATAATTTCGATTTTTTGTATTGAATCCTTCAAAAATTACTCTAAGAATAATTTTAGCCCTATTCATCTTTTATTACAATTTTAAACCTATCCATAAGCCTTTCCAAGTCGATATTATAAGGTATTTTTCTTCTTGAAATTGGCGATAACTGTTCAGTAATATTCTGATTCGCTCTATAGAAGAGTATTTCTTGATTGGGCGCAGTGTTGACTTTCATGGTTTTATTCATTTTTTCCAAATGAAAATTGAGCACTTCCTTAAAATTCTTGTCTTTGACTTGGAAGTAAGGAAGCCAAAGTATTAGTGAATCTATGTCTATAACAGTAAGGCCCTTAATGTTGAAATTTTTATTTAGATCGCCGAGCCTTTTAATCGACTGCTCCTTAAACCATTGATTAAGTCTGTAATTAATACCCAGTGTCTGGAATATTCTGTCATGTACAAGAAGAACGGGATAGACCGTAAGTGAGTTCTTAGAATTTACATAATCATCAAACCTAAATTTCTTGCTGCCAATTTCTTCAATAGTAGTAACTAGTTGTCCAATCCCTACTTTCTTTTTTCCATCGATCAAAAATTTTGTTTTTAAAACAGCATTAATCTGCTCGATATCAGCTGATGCTTTAATTTCCTTAGCAATCAATACATCTTTATTTTCAAATACAAATACTTCATTATTATGTCTAACGTAATAATCAGG
>NZ_MTCA01000107.1:0-9744 GCF_002150205.1 Flavobacterium sp. FPG59
ATTTTATTCCGATGAACCCTATTTTATACTAGCCGTAAAATTTACTATTTTTGCATTCTAAAATTTATGTCATGCCAAATAAAAAGTACAAAATAGCTGTTATTCAATTAAACCTGAATGATGTAGCCGAAAACAATTTAAAAAAATGCATTAGTTGGGTAAGAGATGCAGCAAAACTTGGTGCTGAAGTTATTTCATTACCAGAACTGTATAGCAGTCATTACTTTTGTCAAAGTGAAGATGTAGATAATTTTGCTTTAGCTGAACCACTTTACAGCACTTCTTTTATTGCTTTTAGTGCCCTTGCAAAAGAATTAGGTGTGGTAATCATTGTTCCTTTTTTCGAAAAAAGAATGGCTGGCATTTACCACAACAGTGCTTACATTATTGATACAGATGGATCAGAAGCAGGGTTGTATAGAAAAATGCACATTCCAGATGATCCCGCTTTTTACGAAAAATTCTATTTTACACCGGGTGATTTAGGATTTAAAAATAATCGTACACAGAAAGGAAATATAGGAACATTAATCTGTTGGGATCAATGGTATCCAGAAGCAGCACGCATAACAGCTTTAAAAGGTTCCGAAGTATTGTTTTACCCAACAGCAATTGGTTGGCATCCACAAGAAAAAGAGCAATATGGTGAAAACCAATATGGCGCTTGGATGAATGTTATGAAAGGTCATGCCGTTGCAAATGGTGTTTATGTTGCAGCAGCAAACCGCATTGGTTTAGAAAAGTATTTACCAGAAACTCCTGGAATTGAATTTTGGGGTGCTTCATTTATCTGCGGGCCACAAGGAGAAATTTTGGCGCAAGCCTCACATGATAAAGAAGAAATTTTAATTGCCGAAGTTGATTTAGACTTACAAGAAAATGTGCGCCAAAACTGGCCATTTTTTAGAGACAGACGCATAGATGCATTTGGAGATATTACAAAAAGAGCAATTGACTAACTGCTCTTTTTAAAACAAAAAATCCCTGCTTAAAGTTTATTCAAGCAGGGATTTTTTTATTTCGAGAGTATTTTAATTCAAATCTGGCTGGAAAACTTTCACACTTCCATCACCTTCACTACTTACCACAAGCAAACTTCTTTTTGTTGGGCTTTTTGAAGCAGGAATATATAGCAGACCTTCAGGAGCGTCACCCGTTTTTAAAGTTTGCATTAATTTTGGTGCAGCAGGATTTGAGATATCATAAATCATTACTGCATCGGCGCGTTCAAGACCTACAAAAAGTATTGTCTTAGTCCCCATTTTTGTAACAACAACAGATTCTGGCTCAGCACCTTTATCATCACTTCTGCCGTCATCATAAAAACCTAATTCTTGTGATTTTTTATCCAATTCATTTTTGCTATCATATACTAATTCACCTGTTGTACCATTCCATATAGAGAAAGATCTAGAACCAAAAGAAACAAGTTCATCAAAATCACCATCTCCATCTGTATCACCCATTTTAGTATTGATATTTAATCTTCCTAGACTAGATTCCGCTTTTAAAGCTGCTGCATCTGGAAATGCAAAAGGATCCAGAACCACTGATGAATGACCTACTCTTCTAACATCAACAAAAGCACTATATTCTCTAGCATCACCTTCATTTGCAGTTACAAAATAGGATATTTTATTTACCTCAAAACTACTTATGGCATCAGGTTGATACATTCCTTTTATTTTCCAAGGTTTCATAAATACCCCTCCATCTTTATCGCTAACATCAATTGCATTATCAGCAAGATTATAGTCTTTTAGACCCAAAGGAAAAATATTCGTAATCGTTTTGCTTGTCAAATCAATTTTAGCAACTCCATTATTTTCTTGTAAAGTTACCCAAGCTGTTTTTGAATCAGCAGATATCGTAATGTATTCTGGTTCAATATCATTAGCAAAATTGTTTGTAGGACTAGCTATTCTAAATCCTTTCCCTTTTAACGCAGCTAACTGATTGCTAAAACTTGTAAAATTCAAAGTAGAAACAGCATAATTATTGGCCACAGAAATGACAGACACAGAACCTTCAGGATCAATTGAGTAAGTGTCATTTGGTTCACCTTCATTAGCAGTCATAATAAAATTTCCATCAGGAGAAAATGTAATCATATCAGGTAATGCCCCAACAGTAATTTCTTTAATAAGAGCATATGTAGTGGTATCAAAAACCAAAACTTTACCAGGATCCTGCTTATTAGTTTTTGCCTCTAAAGCCACAGCTAATTTACCATTAAAGGTAGCAACACTATTTGATGCACCATTGTAAGGAGTCAAATCAATACTGGTTACAAATTTTGGACTCGCTGGATTTGACAAATCAATTACATCAATTCTATTCGTATTGCTATTGTTGACAGTAAATAATTTCTTTGATACTTCGTCATAAGCACTAATTTCAGCAGCACCTGTTCCTCCTATTGTAAGACTTCCAATTTCTTTAAATGAGGCAGGATTTTCATTCACAATAGTCTCTTGATCATTACTTGAATTATCCTCTTTAGTACAACTAGACAAAATCAAAATTGCAGCTAGAAGTGAAATACTGTATTTTTTCATAGATTATTTTTTACCAAAAATAGAAATGAACAAATCAACTGTAATTAACACAATATTATTTAATCATTACCTTAACACTATAATTGAAAACGCAGTTTTAAAAAATTGCATTGTTTGCTCGTTTTTTAAGTGAGTCTGAATCATTATATTTGCAACTTTGATAAACGTATATAATATGACTACAAATACTAGGCGTTTTCCAGCCGAATGGGAAAAACAACAAGGAATGCTACTGTGTTTCCCTCATAATGGGAAAGATTGGCCAGGAAAATATGAAGCAGTTCAATGGGCTTTTGTAGAATTTATTAAAAAAGTAGCAACTTTTGAAACTGTTTTTTTGGTTGTGGCAGATGAAAACCATAAAGCAAAAGTAAACACCATGCTGGAAACAGCTCATGTTGAACTAACAAATGTTTTGTATATCATTTACAAAACCAATAGAAGTTGGATGCGTGATTCTGGACCAATCATTATAAAGAACGGAACCGAAAGAGAGGCATTAAACTTTAATTTTAATGGCTGGGCCAAATACAAAAACATACAATTAGATAAATTTGTTCCTGAGAAAGTGGGCGAATTTCTAAATATTCCTGTGACTCAAGTCATGTACAAAGGAAAACCAGTAATTGTTGAAGGTGGTGCCATCGATGTAAACGGGCGTGGAACCTTATTAACATCCGAGGAATGTTTAATGCACCCAGACATACAGGTTCGAAATGCAGGCTTTACAAAAGAGGATTACGAAGCAGTTTTCAAAGAATATCTTGGCGTAACCAATGTGATTTGGTTAGGCGACGGAATTGAAGGCGATGATACTCATGGACATATTGATGATTTGTGCCGATTTGTTAACGAAGATACTATTGTCACTATTGTAGAAAATGATCCGCTTGATAAAAATTATAAGCCACTACAAGACAATTTAAAAAGGTTACAAAACGCTAAACTTGAAAATGGAAAATCTCCAGTCATAGTAGCATTGCCAATGCCGAAGAAAGTAGAATTTGACGGTTTGCGATTACCTGCTAGCTATGCTAATTTTTTGATTTTAAACCAATGTGTTTTAGTACCTACTTTTAATGATAGTAATGATCGTAAAGCACTAAACATACTAGCAGAATGCTTTCCAGATAGAGAAATTATCGGCATAAATGCAACTGATTTTATTTGGGGTTTTGGAACCCTACATTGTTTAAGCCAGCAAATACCTGAATAAAGAAATAAAAAAAGACTTGTAAATACTTACAAGTCTTTTTTGTTAAAATAAATTCTTCTTTAAAATTCCAAAAATTTATTTATCTCTGGTAAAAGGAATTTTTTGTCCACCTGGAACAGTCATATCAAAACCATTTAAACTTTCGTTGAATTCAAACTTAAGTCCTGCTTGTTTTGATTCAAAAGCATTTTTTCCAATGTTCTCCACAGAAAAAGAAGGATAATTTGTAATCAACGCATTAAGAGCTCCATTTTTTTCAGAAAAAGTGATTTTTAAAGGAGCCATTTGAGTTGAAAAAGTTCCCAAATAACCATCCAGAATTACATCTTTTTCAAGTAAACCTTTGTCAGCAGTCCATACATTATTGGCAGTATTTGAATCTGGAAACGCATGATCCGGATCTAATGTGATGCTTTCTATTTCCTCTGTAGAATTGTGTTTAAACGACCACGATTTGTTTTTCTGCCACACTTCAACTGGTAATTGTACTCTGGTTATCTTTCCGCTTTTAGTTTTCACATCTAAAGAAACCGGCATAGCCATTTTTTCAAAATTCTCAATAGTAATAATTACTCCTTTTTTAGGATCATTTTTTACATATTTTATTGAATTTATACCTTGATCTAAGCGCCAATTGTACTGGAACCAACCTCTCCAGAACCAGCTCAAATCTTCACCAGCAACATTCTCCATAGTTCTAAAAAAATCATCAGGCTGTGGGTGTTTGTAAGCCCATCTTTCGATATAGGTTTTCAAAGCCAAGTCAAAACGCTCTGGCCCTAAAACCTGCTCTCTAAGAATTACCAAACCTGAACTTGGTTTAGAATACGCCAAAAGACCAATGTTACGCTCCTTCATATTATCTGGTGAACTCATTATTGTTTCCAGAAAAGGACTTGTATACATTTCTGCTCTTTGATGCATGTCTGCTTTTGGCTCTTTGTATTCTCCATTATTAAAATCAATTGAACTTAATGAATTGATAAAAGTATTAAATCCTTCATCCATCCAAGCAAACAATCGTTCATTAGATCCTACAATCATTGGAAACCAGATATGTCCAAATTCATGATCTGTAACACCCCATAAATCAGCTCCTTTTGATTCCCAGCTACAAAAAACAATTCCAGGATACTCCATTCCACCTTCATTTCCAGCAACATTTACAGCTGCAGGATAAGGGTATTCAAACCACTTTTTTGAATAATGTTCAATAGAAGCCTTAGTATATTCTGTAGATCTACCCCAAGCTGCGTCACCTGCACTTTCGACAGGATAAACAGACATTGCTAAAGATTTTTTTCCGCTTGGTAAATTGATTTTGGCAGCATCTAAAATAAAAGAGGCTGATGATGACCAAGAAAAATCACGGGAATTGATCATTTTAAAATTCCAAGTTTTTGTAGCTGATGATCCCGTTTTTGAAGTGGTAGCAACTTCCTCAGCTGTTCTAATAAATACCGTTTTATCACTTTGTTTGGCTTGTGCCAATCTACTTTGTTCTACCGTTGAAAATACAGCAGAAGCATTTGTCAACTCACCCGAAGCAACTACAATATGATTAGAAGGAGCAGTAATACTTACATCAAAATCACCATATTCTAAATAGAATTCAGAGGCTCCTAAATATGGGTTTACGTTCCAGCCACGAACATCATCATACACACACATACGAGGATACCATTGCGCCATGGTAAATATTTTTCCATTTTTAGTTTCTAAAACTCCCATTCTATCTGATCCTTCATAAGGAGCAATGAATGAGAAATCAATTTTAATTTTTATAGTTCCACCTTTGGCGTTAAGCGCTTGTGGCAAAAAAACCTGCATTCTTGTATCTGAAATTACATATTTCACAGCAGTTTCTGTAGCTACACCTTTATTAGTGCTTACAACAGATACTGATTTTATTTTGTGACCACCATCAAAAACTTGTCCTTGAGCACCATTTCTACTACCTGTTAATGGTACAATAGCACTTCCTCTAGAATCAGCTTTAAAAAGATTTTGATCCAAATTCATCCAAACAAATCCTAATTTATCAGGACTATTGTTGGTGTACGTTATGATTCCAGATCCTGAAATTTCATTGTTTTTTTCATCTAATTTAGCCGTTAGTTTGTAACTAGCGCTATTTTGCCAATATTCTGAACCTGGTTGACCACTCGCAGAACGAGTTGCCGTTCCATTTTTAGAATAAAAATGTGGGGCAAAAGCATCATGATAGTCATACTTTGATACTGGACGTGCAGTATTCTCAGGAGTTTGTTGCGCACTAAGATTTGCAATTCCTAAAAGGAACAAACCTGCATGCCACAAAAATCCAACATTAATTTTCTTCATAGTTAATTGATTTTTTTTACAAATTAAGGGAAAAAAGATGATTTGTGACTTAAAATGCGAGAGATTTTAAGGACTTAAACCAAAAAAATTAGGTCGTGCTCAAATAATGAATATATTTACAACAAAAACCAAGGATTACAATAAACAACCATTATTTTGAATACCACCTTAAAAAACCACAAACTCACAGCAACCATAAATCATCGTGGTGCCGAGCTCATTTCTCTAAAAGACAACGATCAAAGAGACTATATATGGAATGGAAATCCTGAATTTTGGGGCAAGCATTCTCCGGTACTGTTCCCAATTGTAGGAACTTTAAAAAACAATTCATTTCATTATGAAAACCAAGAATATCACTTATCACGCCACGGTTTTGCTCGAGATATGGATTTTGAATTAGTTGAAAATACTGCCGAAAAAGCTGTTTTTTTGTTGTCACACAATAGTGAAACTTTAAAAAATTACCCTTTTGAGTTTCAATTGCAACTGATCTATACTCTGGAAGAAACAAAATTATCTATTTCTTACGATTTATTTAATGTAGGTACAAATACAATGCCTTTTTCTATTGGTGCTCACCCAGCCTTTGCGCTTCCAGAATCATTTGAAAGTTATGAAATCGAATTTGATCAAAATGAAGCTTTGCAATATCACGTTTTAGAAAATAATTTGATATCGAATGAAACTAAAAAATTAAATACTCAAGACAAAAAACTTCCTCTTGATTACACCCTATTCGAGCATGATGCCTTGATTTTCAAAACTATAAGTTCTAAACAACTCACTATTTTAGAACACAAAAAGCCTATCTTAAAAGTTGATTATAATGGTTTCCCTAATTTAGGTATTTGGACAAAAAACGCAGCACCATTTATTTGTATTGAACCATGGTACGGTTATTCTGATGTCGTAAATAGTACAAATGATTTATTTCAAAAAGAAGGTGTTCAAATTTTAGAATCAAAATCTCGTTTTCAATCTACATTTAGTATTGAAATCCTTTAAATTAAAAACATGCTAACCATTAATTTTAATCCGTTTCCTGATTTAGAAACCGAACGTTTACTTTTAAGAAGAGTAAACGCAGGTGATGTAAAAGAAATTTTAATGCTACGGTCAAATCCAGAAACCATGCAGTATATCCCTCGTCCTTTGTTGAAAACTGATGAAGAAGCTTTAGAGCATATTGCCATGATTGATCAAAAAATTGAAGCTAATGAAGGTATAAACTGGGCCATAACTTTAAAAGATAGTCCAAAACTCATCGGGATTATTGGTCATTATCGCATTAAACCAGAACATTACCGAGCCGAAATTGGATACATGCTACTTCCTGATTATCATAAAAGAGGAATCATAACTGAGGCAGTTAAGGCTGCAGTTCATTATGGGTTTCATGACTTAAAACTACATTCTATAGAAGCAGTTATAGCACCTGAAAATATTGGATCGGCAAAAGTTTTAGAAAAAAATGGTTTTATAAAAGAAGCGCATTTTAAAGAATATGAATTTTACAATGGTAAATTTTTAGACTCTGTGATCTATTCCTTACTAGATCACTCATAAATACAAATATAAAAAACGCACAAATGTTATGTAAAAAGTAAATTACTACTACATTTGTGCACTTATCAAACCCTTAAATCTAAATCCTACTTTATTAGCCATGAAAAAATTCCTGATCATCTTTATTTTAATAACGTATTCTTCCATTTCAGCCCAAACCTATATAAAAGCAAATGCTTTTACAACGCTTTTTACAATTCCTAATGTAGGTATAGAAACTAGCATTGGTAAAAAATCAACTTTTCATTTTGATGCTCTTGCTTCCTTTTGGAAATCTGTAAACGGTAAACCCAGAGAATTTTACACCTTTACTCCTGAATATAGATACCATTTCAAAGAAAAATACAATGGGTTTTATGCAGGCGCACACATAGGGGCAAGTATTTTTAATTTCCAAAAATGGAATTATTTAAATACTAATTTATATGAAAAGGGTCTTGGATATTTTGCAGGAGCTACCATAGGATATCAAGTAAAAGTAAGTGATAAATTTATGATTGATTGCTTTTTAGGTGGTGGTTGGCATCAAGGATTTTACAAAGGATATGACTTAACTACGGGTGAACGCTATGATAAAGCCAAAAATTATAATAAAAGTGGAGAATCTTTGCCTTATCGAGGCGGTGTGATGGTTTCCTATAAAATTAATTAAAATTTTTTCATACTTTTAACATACAAATCTTCAACTTGTTTACGAGCCCACTCAGTTTTTCTTAAAAAAGTCAAACTAGATTTTATACTAGGATTACTTGAAAAACATTTAATTTTAATCAGTTCACTTAGGGTGTCAAATCCATAATGACTGACAAGCTTTTCTACAATTTGCTGAAGGGTGATTCCGTGTAGCGGGTCGTTTGATTTTAATTTTTCCATTGTACAAATATATACATTCTAAAATTTATGATTTATTAACCCCCTAAAAAATCTAACCATGAAAAAAAACCTACTCATCCTTGCCCTACTGTTTTTTAATATTTGTTTAGCGCAACAAAATGTTACTACCTATTATTTTATAAGACATGCCGAAAAAGTAGATGATTCCAAAAATCCTGATTTATCAGAAAGTGGATTAAAAAGAGCCAATCAATGGAATGCTATTTTTGCGGATGTGCACTTTGACGAAATTTACAGCACCGATTTTAAAAGAACCACACAAACTGCAGCACCTACAGCTACAGCTAAAAATATAAAAACTAAACTGTACGATCTTAAAGATTTAAATATTGAAAATTTCAAAAATGAAACTCTAAATAAAAAAGTCTTGATTGTAGGGCACAGCAATTCAATACCCAAGTTTGTAAACCAAGTTATCAAATACAATTTGTTTCCTGATATTGAAGATACGGTTTTTGGGAACTTGTATGTAATTACAATTACTGGTGATACCATAAGCTACCATTTATTGAAATTACCATAAACATTGCTTGATATTTTAATTTTGCTACCTTTGCACCATGTTAAAAACAATTAATATTTACAATAAAAGAGCCAAATTCGATTATGAAATTATCGAAACATTTACGGCTGGAATCGTTTTGGCTGGTACTGAGATTAAATCAATTCGTTTAGGCAAAGCCAATATTACAGAAAGTTTTTGTGAATTCAGTAATCTAGAATTATTTGCCATAAACACCTACATTGAGGAATACTCTTTTGGGAATCAATTCAATCACAAAGCCCGTAGCGAACGTAAATTACTCTTAAATAAAAAAGAACTTAAAAGCTTATCTAAAAGTGTTCAGGCTAAAGGCTTAACAATAGTTCCTCTTAAATTATTTACAAATGAAAAAGGAATGGCAAAACTTCAAATAGGTCTTTGTAAAGGAAAGAAAACCTATGATAAACGAGAATCTTTAAAAGAACAGGATACAAAACGAGACTTAGAACGCATAAAAAAATCATTTTAAATTAAAATGATTTTTTTTGTTTTAGAGCAAAGCTATTTTGATGAAAAATTACGATAGCTAACCAGAGTAAAATATCTTATTTTTATTCCAAATAATTTAAGAAAAATTCATTTTTGGGCTAAGCCAAAAAAAATCATCTACAACTCTTTTT
>NZ_MTCA01000292.1:0-3110 GCF_002150205.1 Flavobacterium sp. FPG59
AAGGAATACATCCCATACGTGTTTAATTTTAAAGTCATACGTAATTTCCTTTCTACTGTACATCATATTTCATTTTTCTCAAAACTCGCAAAGCTTCTTTAAACGATAAATACACTTGTTTAAAAGGTTTTAATACTAGTTTAGCATCAATCAGTTTTTGTTTAGCATCTTCAAAACCGTTGAGGTAACAAATCATTAAGGTAGAGGGTAAGTTTTCTAAATCTTTATTTTCTCTAATACTCAATTCAAATCCCTTTTCTAGCTTTTTTAAAATACTAAGGTTCACATTATAAATGTGAAATAGTAATTTTTTATTGAATTCTGGCGGTTGAAATAAAAACTCTCGTTCAATTTTATAGTATCCATTATCTTGAAAATGGATGGTTTGTTTTTCAAGTGGATAATAGCTGGTTTTATCATTTAAACCCAATGGAACATATTCAATAATAGTAAAAGTATCTTCGTTAAAAGTGATTTCAACCACATCTTGTGCCGAATAAAAGAGTTTAATTTGCTCATTAATTAATTCAATATCTACACGTGAGAGATAGGTTTTATCTCGAGATTTTTTAGTAATACCTGCCCAACAAATAACAAATAATTCTTTGAAGACTTTGTATTTTGGTGACATATCCTTGTGTCGAAGGTTCATAAAATCCATAACACCATCAAGCGTATTTTCAATGCTATTTCTGGAGTTGTTTTCAATACCAATTACGGTTTCGGTGTTTTGATAATTTTTTTCAAAGTCTCCGTCAAGTGGTATGGTATTGCTGCCGCGTCTAATAAAAATAGATGAAATAGGAATGGTGTGTATTCCTTTTTTGAAGGATGATGTTTTGTTTTTTGGTTTTATAGTTACAAGACCAACAACCTTGTCTTTTGGCAAATTTGGAAAAGGAACATTCTCGTATTGAATTTTGGGTGGATTTTCAAGATAGGCGTTTACAAGATTTTGGATACGGCTATCGTCAAAAAAATCATCACCTACAATTGTATTTTCCTGATCTTCAACGCCTACAACAATGTATGAATTATTAGTAGGGTTAGAGTTAGAAAGGGCACAAATGTGTTTTAAAAATTTTGCTTTTCCCTCACGAGAATGCAAGTTCAACTGTCTTTTTTTATCATAAAAACTACTCTCGTCATTATGAGCGAGTAGGTTTTTAATAAGTAGACGTTTGTTGATCATTGCGAGAGACTATTTTTATTTTTGTTAAGGTGTTTTTCCAATCCTATTTTAAATTTTGTCTCAGAATATAGAAAAAGGAACCGTGAATCATCAAATTTTAAATTTATTAGATAAAATTCTTATTAGCGGTTAAATTTTTCAAATTATTTCTAAACAATTTCCTTTTTTAAAATAGTAGCTGCTGCTTGGGCTGTTGGTAGTACCATCAAGTCGGCAATGTTTACGTGATATGGTCTTGACACCACAAAATGAATAATATCGGCAATATCCTCGGCACGCAAGGGTTCAAATCCTTTATATACATTTGCGGCTTTTTCTGTATCGCCTTTAAATCGTACTTCGCTAAACTCGGTCTCTACAGCGCCAGGATGTATGCCACCCACTCTTATGCCGTAGGGATTTAAGTCCATTCTCATAGCTTGGTTGAGTGCATCAACGGCGTGTTTAGAGGCGCAATATACATTTCCATTTGGATACACTTCTTTTCCAGCTATAGATCCTATGTTAATGATATGACCTGATTCTCGTTCTATCATTCCAGGAATCACAGCTTTTGAAACATATAAAAGTCCCTTGACATTAATATCGATCATAGCGTCCCAATCGTCTAAATTTCCGTTTTGAATTGGGTCAAGACCATGTGCGTTTCCTGCGTTATTAATCAAAATATCTATGGTTGCAAAGTTTTTCGGAATTGAGTTAATACTATCAAAAACCGCTATTTTGTCACGAACATCAAAGTTTAAAGTGTAAACTTCGGTAAGTTTTGAGAGTTCTTGTTTTAAATCATCTAGTCGATCTTCTCGTCTTCCGCAAAGGATAATTTTATAATTGTTTTTTGCTAAAAGCTGTGCGGTTGCTTTTCCTATTCCGCTAGTAGCTCCAGTTATTAATGCAGTTTTAGTCATTATTAGGATAATTTTATTTAAATAGTTTAAAAGGTACTAAGGTACTTTATGACCCATACTTTCTGTCCAGATGGCAAACCAATCTTCATGTTCTAGCTCTAATTCAACTGCTTTTTGTAGTGATTGTATGCGTGCCACATTTACAGTTCCCGCAATAGGAATTACTTGAGCTGGATGTTTTAAAATCCAAGCCAATAAAATAGAATCAGATCCTAAATGGTATTTTGAAACTAGCGTAGCTAGTAATTTTTTTAGTCTTCTCGTTTGTGGGATATCCTCTCTAAAAACGGATCCGAGTGGATTCCATGACATAGGACGAATGCCGTGAATTTGCATATAGTCAAGGCTGCCATCGAGCATGGACTCATGATGCGTAGCCGAAAACTGAATTTGATTGAATGAAACTTCGGTTTTGGTTCGGATGAGTTCTGTTTGTGAGGTGGTAAAATTTGATAATCCGAAATCATTAATTTTCCCAGCCGTTTTTAATTTTAAAACCGCCTCAGCAATTTCATCGGCTTGCATTAAGGGGCTAGGTCTGTGCAATAAGAGTACATCTAGATAATCTGTTTGCAAGTTTTTCAAGGAATTATCAACTGATTTTATGATGTATTCTTGTGAATATTGGTAATTTTTAACGGTGTTGTTTCTGTTTTCAGTTACCATTTGAATGCCACATTTAGAGATTAGTTGTATTCTTTCTCTATCTATTTTACTTGCAGCTAATGCTTTACCAAATTCAAATTCGGTGGTGTAATCTCCATAAATATCAGCATGGTCAAAAGTGCTTATTTTATTTTCAAGACACACATTGATCATATTTTCCATTTCTTTGGTATTGAGTTTTTTATCCCAAATTCCCCAATTCATGACCCCTGCTATTATGGGTGATATTTTTGTTTTGCTCATGGTTGATTTTTTTTGTTTAAAGATACAAAACTTTGAAATCAAAGTATAATATTCAAAGTTCTTAAAAATATAAAAATTGTATCACAATATGTCCTTAAAAT
>NZ_MTCA01000232.1:0-4689 GCF_002150205.1 Flavobacterium sp. FPG59
TGAACATTTAGAACATCATTTAAAACAAATAGTTGAATATGAATAAGAAAATCAATCGACCTGAAGCAGTTTGTTGCGATTGGGATCTTGTTTTAATTAAATATTGATTTTGTACATGTAAAGTCAATACTTAACATAAAGTTTAGGTTTCCTTAATTCTCCACTTTAGCAAGTCGTGAAACAGTAAACTCATAAAAATCAGAAACATCCGTAAGAAAAAAAACCGTCTCCAAAATAGAGACGGTTTTTTTCAATATAAAAATGGTTTGGTTAATAGCGTATGTTAAATTGTAATCTTAGCTGTTAAGCATTACAGGCATTACAAGCATGGTAACAGTTTCACCTTCCTCTAATCCATCAACTGGAGTTAAAATTCCGGCTCTATTAGGTAAAGACATTTCAAGCATAATCATATCCGATTGTAAGTTGGTCAACATCTCAGTTAAAAAACGAGAGTTGTAGCCTATTTGCATATCATCACCTTGGTAATCACAAGTCAATCTTTCTTCGGCTTTGTTAGAATAATCAATATCTTCTGCAGATACGTTTAACTCAGCACCAGCAATTTTTAATCTAATTTGGTGAGTAGTTTTGTTCGAAAAGATAGCTACACGACGCACAGAACTTAAAAATTGAGTACGGTCAATCATTAATTTATTTGGATTCTCTTTTGGGATTACGGCTTCGTAATTTGGATATTTTCCATCAATTAAACGACACATCAAAATGTAATTGTCAAAAGAGAAAGTAGCATTCGAATCATTGTATTCTATTTTTACCTCTGCATCTGAAGATCCTAAAATATTTTTTAAGATGTTCAATGGTTTTTTTGGCATGATAAAATCAGCAACTTGAGAGGCTTTCACATCAGTTCGAGCATATTTTACCAATTTGTGCGCATCAGTTGCCACAAAAATTAAACCTTCTGGTGAGAATTGAAAAAACACTCCAGACATTACAGGACGTAAATCATCATTACCTGCAGCAAAAATAGTTTTACTTATAGCTGTAGCCAAAACATCAGCAGGAACAAGTGTTACAGATGGATCTTCAAGGTTTACTGATTTTGGAAACTCCTCACCAGGAGCATATGCAAGAGCATATTTACCTGAGTTAGAACTTATTTCTATGGTACTATTATCTTCTATAGTAAATGTTAAGGGCTGCTCTGGAAAAGTTTTAAGAATTTCCAAAAGTAATTTTGCAGGAACGGCAACACTACCTTTACTTTCTGAATCGATTGATAAGGTTGCAGACATAGTAGTCTCTAAATCAGAGGCAGATACGGTCAATACATTATGATCTAGATCAAATAAGAAATTGTCTAAAATAGGTAATGTATTGCTGCTATTGATTACATTCCCTAAAACTTGTAATTGTTTCAATAAGTATGAACTCGATACTATAAATTTCATCTGTTTTATTTTATTTTTTTAAGGTATTTCTTTATTTGTGAAATACGTTACATGTTACAAATATATCGTAAACTATTCTAGTTTGGAAACTTTTTTATTAACATCTATTTACTGTATTTTCTTTTACGAATGAAAGTAAACACAAAACCGAAGATCCCTAAAATAATAATTGGTAACCCGATAGTTAGTATTGGGGTACTGCTATAGTTTTCATAAACCTTTTCTTTGTCTAATAAAGGCAAATCTAGATCCTTGCTTCTAATGTTAATAAGTCCATTATCATCTAATAGGTAATTGACACAGTTTATTAAAAAATCTTTGTTGTCATATAAATTTCCTGAACGCTGATCATAACCTAGTTCAACAGGTTGAAAGTTTTTATCCAATTGGTTTTTGATTAGATCTCCATCGGCTATAACAATCATTTTATTTGCATTTCCTTGGTCTAAAAATGTTTTTTGTTCAAAAGGCAAAACTCGATTTTTATACATAGATTCAAAACTACCTTCGAGTAATACGGATAATGGCAATTTACCTTTTGCAGCATAATCAGCTGGTGAAGTTTCTTCGGTAACACTTTCTAAATTTACTTCTGATGGCGTTCCTATCTTTTTTGAATATTGTGAGGACTGTAGCAGTACCGTTTTTTTGATGCCGTTTTTCAAGGTATCAATAGGATTAGCAAAGTCAAATTTGATTCCGCCTAAATTTTTTACAATCGGATGCGTGCTTGTAGGATATACTTGTGGTGCAAACTTCCAGTTGAATTCCTGAAATTGAGTTGCACTTCCTTGTTCGCCAGTAGCCAGTTTTATAGGGCTTCCTTGCTCGTCTTTTATTAAATCTGGATTAATACGAAAGCCATATTTAAAAAACATATCATTCAAGTTTAAATCCCTTGGATAGGCTAGGGTAGCTCCTGCAGGATTGTACAAACTATCCATTTCTGCTACAACTTGGTCTACAAGCCATAACGTTTTACCACCATGCATGATGTATTGATCCAGTACTTGTTTTTCCTGATCGGTAAAGGTTTCGGTTGGTTTTGCAATGAGTGCTAGGTCATATTCTTTAAGAGATTCTAAACTTTTTAACGGATTTTTAGCTACTGAATCAAGCGTGAACGGCGCAATAAAGTAACTTTCTCGTACTTGCAATAAAAATTTGGCCATTAAAATATCTTGTAGCTCGCCATTACCTTTAATAACAGCAATTTTTTTCTGTTTGGCTTTTGTAATTTTATTTAAACCTTCGGCAATGGAATATTCCAAATGTTGTACAGATCCTATTACTTTTTGGGTTGTAGAGGCGCCCATAATATTCTTTAGCAAAGGAATGTTGACTTCTTTGTTATCATAAACAGCAATTGCCCATGGGAAAACCATAGCTTGTGACTGTTTTCCTTTGTCGTCAACAGTTATGTTTACAGGTGTTAAGCCTTTTCGATACAATTCTTTGATGTTGTCCATACTTGCGTCCTTGTTTTCCAAAGGATCTACAAATTCAAACACTAAATTAGAATTGTATGCTTGAAATTCTTCTAAAAGTTGCTTTGTTTCTTGTTGTAAGCGTCTGAATTCTGGAGGTAAATCGCCTTGCATGTATACTTTTATAACAAGCGGATTTTGAACCTGATCAATAATTTTTAATGAGGTAGGGGAAAGTGTGTATCTCTTATCTTTTGTTAAATCAAAACGATGAAAAACGGAACTTCCTATTGCATTTACAACTAATACAACGGCAAGAATAATCAATACTGATTTCAGGTTTTTTTTCTTAGAAGTAGTCATTACGATTTGAAAGATTTTAGATTATAAACAGTAAATGAAAGAAAGACAACGGTAATACTTGTAAAATAAAGAATGTCTCTCGTGTCTAGTACTCCGCGACTCATACTCTTAAAATGATCTTGCATACCCAATGAAGCAATGATTTGAGATAAACTTGGAACCACTGTTGCAATACCATCAAACCCAAAATAAAAAAAGAAGCAAATAAAAACTGCCAAAATAAAAGCAACAATTTGGTTGTCTGATAATGTAGAGGTGAATATCCCTATCGAAGAATAGGCTGCAATTAGGAACACTAATCCAAAATAGGAGCCTATTGTGCTTCCCATATCGATATTGCCCTCAGGCATTCCTAAATCATAAATTACGGCAACATAAATAAAGGTTGGAATTATGGCTATTAGAATTAAAAGCAAAGCTCCAAGAAATTTCCCGTTTACAATTTGCCAAATACTTAATGGTTTTGTTAGTAATAATTCTAAGGTTCCTTGTTTTTTCTCATCAGAGAAACTGCGCATGGTTACAGCTGGAATCAGGAAAATTAAAATCCAAGGTGCTAAAGTAAAAAAGGGAGTCAAATCAGCAAAACCAGAATTAAGGATGTTGTATTCTCCTTCAAAAAACCAAAGAAATAATCCGTTAATGATTAAAAAAATGGCAATTACTAAATAACCTATTGGCGAACCGAAAAAGGATTTTATTTCTCGTAAAACTATTGATTTCATTTGTTTTTTTGTTTAAAGTTTCAAATGTTTAATGTTTAAAGTTCCCAATCCAACAACTTTAAACCTTAAACTTTAAACTATTTTTTACTCTAAAGTAACTAATTTATCTACGCTCCACGCTTCTGGTTTGTCGTTGAATAATTTTTTGGTGAAAGTCCACACTTCGTAAAATAGTTCAGAATTTCTGTAATTTTCTAAATCGGCTTCGGTTTCCCAATAACTGTAAGTAAAGAAAATGCTTTTGCTGTTTTTATCTTGATACAATTCTAAGAAACGATTTCCAGGCGCATTTCGTATTTTATCTTTCATTAACTCAAAGTTTTCTAAAAATGCAGGAATATGCTCCTCATGAAAACTTAATTTTACTATGCGTACAAACATTAGATTTTAAATTTATAATTAGCGATTTTGAATTTTGCAATTTGTAATAACATATTTGACATCTTCTCTTAAATGGAACTTTCCTTGAATTTTCGATGTAATTAAATCTCCCATAGTTAAATCAATTTTATCTGATTTGTATTCTTCTAAAAAGAAATTGAACTTATCAATTTTATATGAATGTTTACTTGAGATAAAATTAATAAGATGAGAAAAAATACCTTTAGTTATGAATAATGGAAGTAATAAAACATTTAATATAGACCAAATACCGATTGTAAATTCACATTCACTTTCAAAATGCTCATCATATCTAAATTCTGAAAAATCTATATTGTATTTCACTATAAACTTTTCCAACATGTCATAATTGTCATC
>NZ_MTCA01000197.1:0-5694 GCF_002150205.1 Flavobacterium sp. FPG59
GTTGTGATTAATCTTTATAAAAACTTTATTTTTTTGAGAACCATATTTATAGCATCATTGATCTCATTTGACACAACAAATTTGTAATTAACATAAACATACAATACTGTAATCAAGATTGATTTCAGTAAAATATTTAAAATAGGATTAAAAGGAAAATCCCAAAAATAAAACATACAAAATAATACAGCAGTAATCCCCAATGAATGTAAAGTTTTTTTTGTAAATGGATACAAATGAAGTTTTTTTACCACAAATAATAACTTTGCTATACTGTAAAATGTAATTGACAATAAAGTAGCAAATGCAGATCCCATAATGCCATATAGTGGTATAAAAATGGCATTCAAACCTACCGCTACAACTACAAGAAAAACACCTAAAAACAAAACGGTACGATAATATTTAGTGTTAAAAATAATAGCATTATTATTACCTAAAATAAGATCAAAATATTTAGACAAACCAATCATAAAAACCACCGTAATACTGCCTAGATACAATTCTTTTTCAGCTGGATCTGTAAGGCCTAAAATAATTATTTCATACAACTGATTGATATTAACAAAAATACCTAGCATGACAAAACCTCCTACAACCTGCAAATTGATTGATGTTTTTTTATACAAAGCGTTTAACTCGGTGAGTTTATTATCATGCATCAATTTAGCGGTAATCGGATACACAATTTGGTGCATAGCTCTACTAGGAACAGAAATTACGAGCGCTATAAAAGTAGCAATTGAATAGTACGCTATATTATCAATAATCATATATTGATTTAACATGATTTTATCACCGTCTAAAAGTAAATTTGCAACGCTTCCAGATAAAATGATGTAAAAAGTATATTCTAAAATGTCTTTAACGTTTTTAGGCACCGCAATTTGAAAACTAGGCATCTTAACATAAAACGCATATGCCATTGTAATAACAAGTGCTAAAAAATAAATTCCTGCCATAATATATATAAAATCTACAATGCTTATCCATTGACAATACACGCCCACAAGCGCCATTAAAGACATGACCCGAAGTCCAACTTCTTTCATGAAATTGCCAAAAACGGAGTGCATATGTACTCTTGCCCATGCGTAAAAAATCTCGAAATATGCCATTGACAAACCTATAAACGGTATCAGCCAAATAAAATCTTTTACAATTGGATTTTTTTTAGAAACAAAAAATAAAATGTCATCAAAAAACAAAAAACCAATAAATATTATAGGAATAGACAACAATAACGGAAACAAAACAGTAAAGGATAAAAACTGAGCTTTCTCCTCATCTGTTTTGTATTGAGAATAAAACTTGACTAATGTGTTTTGCATTCCTATTGCAAACAAAGGCATAATCACATTGGCAACAGATAAAATATAATTAGCTAGAGCGTAATACGTAGCACCTAAAAAAATAGGATATAAATAAAGTGTATTTAATGCTCCTATCCCAAAACCGGCGTAGGTAATTATGGTATTCTTTAATGATTGATTTAATACTATTCCCATTATTTAATGATTGTAAAACACAAACAGGCTTTACTTTACTATATTTTGTTAAGCAATTGAACTAATTCTTTAGTAAGGTTTTTTCTAGAATAGTTTTGTAAACCAACTCCATTGGATTGCAACCTTCCTTCTAAAAATTGATCATAAAAGTCTAAAATTACTCTTTTAAGTTTCATTTTCTCAGAATAGTCAAAAAATACACCTGTGTTGGTATTCGTAATAATTTCAGCAAAATCAGAATCTTCAGGCCCAATTGCTATAATAGGCCTATTGGAAACCATGTATTCAAAAAGTTTCCCTGGGATAATGCTTTTAGTATCTTCAGAGTTGATTTCGATTAGCAACAAAACCTGTGACTTTCTTTGGTGCGCAATAGCTTCTGCATGTGAAACATAACCCAGATTATTCAAATATTCATTTAACCCGAATTGAGAAATCGTTTCTAAAACCTCTTGACTGACTGCGCCTATTAGTTTTATTTCTAAATTCAATTTAAAACTAGGGATTTCCTCTAGCAGTTCCAGCAGCACTTCCCATAACATCTTTGGATTTCTCTCAGAAAGAAAAGAACCAATGTGTGCTAAGCTAAATTTGACATCTAAAGTTTGTTTTTCAATTTGCTCTGTATCATAACCATTGGTAATTACCGAAATTGGTTTATTTGTAATCGCTTGAAATTCCGTTTTAGTGGTTTTACTCGTTACAATAACCGTATCAGCAGCATTCAAAACCTGATGCTCTAACGCTTTGTGTTTCTTGGCTGCAAAGCTTGATAACCGTAAGGATTTATGATAGCCTATTGTAGTCCACGGATCTCTAAAATCAGCAAACCATTTTAAATTTAGTTTTTGTTTTAATTCTAATCCAATAAGATGCAAACTGTGCGGTGGCCCCGAAGTAATAATGGTATCAATATCATTTTCTAGAATGTATTTTTCTAAAAATGATACTGATGGTTTTACCCAAAAAACGCGTGCATCAGGAATAAAAAGATTTCCTCTAACCCAAAGAAAAGTTTTATCTAAAAAAGATTGCTTTTTTTGATTGGGAATAATCCCTGAATTCATTTTTTGAGTTTTATTCTTGGATAAAAAAGAGGCCAATTGATAAGGCTCAAAAATCCTATGCTTGATAATAATTGCTTTATCACACACCTCACTTACAAGTTTTTGATCCACAATAGGATAGGTAGGATTCTCCGGAATATAAACAATAGGCTGAACGCCAAAATCTGGCAAATACTTTACAAACTTAAGCCAACGCTGTACTCCTGGTCCTCCCGCTGGTGGCCAATAATAGGTAATTATTAAAACTTTATTATTTTTCAATTTATTCCTGTTGAATTAAAATATTCCTGACAACTACTCCGAAAATATAAAACAACATGAACTAATCAACGTTCTTCGAGATCTTCTTTTTTTCGTAATAAATTCCCCCAATCAGTAGTAATAATATTCCAACTGCACTTATCAGCGTAATCATACTGCCCGTTTTTACAACTTGAGGCTCAAACTTAAATTCGATTTTATGTTTTCCTGCCGGTATTGGTAATCCTCTTAAAAGATAATCAACTCTCAAATGATCTACTTTTTTATCGTCAATGTAAGCATTCCAACCCTTGCCATAATAAGCTTCAGAGAATACGGCGAAGCCTTCATTTTTATTGGTAGCAGTATAATTGATGTAATTTGGTTTATATGTAACTACAGATATTGTAGCCGCACTATCTTTGGCGAAAGCCGTATTTTTTACTTGAAACTCCTTTGTATTAATTACAACCGTATTTTTAGAATCTAATTTATCCAAAGCTTTCATTTCGGCATCGGGAGAATTTACTTGTTTCACCTGACTTACAAACCAAGCATTTCCATTGGCATCAGGGTTAGCAACCGGAAATTCTTTCCCTTCCTTATCTTTCTGTATCAAATACTTCACATTAAGCATGTTCAGCACTTCGATATTATTTTTTACAATTTGATAATCCAGTAATTGCTGCATTCTTCTTGGTCTCACAGCACTGTAACCCCCAATAGATTTATGAAAATAAGAGGCTCTAGCACCCATAATATCTCCTACCTCAAATACTCTATAATTTGACGTGTCTTTTAAAATTTCCGCATCTGATGGAGATTCTTGGAAAGGAGCTTCTACTTGAAACTTGCTCACAAAATCTTTACCTGAAACATAATTTTTAGCAACAAAAAACAAGTCAGAAACCATCAATAGACCCACGATTACAATAGCAGTATTTTGTGCAAATCTCTCCTTTAAAGACATCCACAAAACTCCAGCTACCAATATTATAAAGAAAACAGAGCGAAGCAAATCTGCACTAAACAAACTCATTCTATCTTCCTTCAAAGCGTTGACAAAGTCAGGACCATAGCTTTCTTGAAAATACGCATCAGTACCACCAGAAAAACTAAACATGCTTTTACTTAAAAACAAAATAAGAAGTATACCTAAAGAAAGAATTGTTGTTTCATACAAAGATTTCCACTGCGCATTTTTATCTGATTTGAAATATGCTTGCAATCCCATTATTGCAAGTACTGGAAAGCACATTTCTAAAACTACCTGAATAGAGGACACTGCTCTAAACTTATCATACAACGGTATGTACTCAATAAAAAAATCAGTTAATAGAGGGAAATTTTTTCCCCAAGAAAGCAGTAAGGAAACAAATGCGCCTGCTAAGAAAACGTATTTAATTTTTCTTTGGTCTAAAAACAAAGCCATCACTGCCAAAAAGAAAACTACAATTCCTATGTAAGCTGGTGCAGCTACGATGGGTTGATCTCCCCAATAGGTAGGCATTCCTGAGACAAAATCAGTTGCTTGATCCTCTGGAACTCCTTGTCCTATCATGAATTCAAACATGTGACTATCCTTGCCTACTTTTTCATTATTTGAACCTCCAAAAAGACGAGGAGCAATAAGGTTAAAGCTTTCCATTACGCCATAACTATATTCGGTAATATAATCTTTAGACATAGATGAAGTAGTCTGGTTTTTAGTCCCATCAGGGTTAAAAGTAAGCTCACTTTTGCCTCTGATACTGAAATTAGTATATTCAGAAGTAGCCAATAAGTTAGTTGCATTGGCACCAAGCGCAAAAATACCAGCAACTGCTAGAACTCCAAAAGAATATAGTAACGTCTTATATTCTTTATCCTTTATGTGTTTGTATATAAAATACCCCGAAAGTATTAAAAGGAAAATCAAGAGGTAGTACGTCATTTGAAAGTGATTTGCATTGATCTCTAATGCTGTCGCAAAAAGTGTGATCAATCCACCCAACACGTATTTTTTTTGGAAAACCAAAATAAATCCCGCAACAACAAGTGGCATGTACCCAATTGCATGTGCTTTTGCATTATGCCCTACACCCAAAATAACAATCAAATAAGTGGAAAATCCAAAAGCCAAGGCTCCGAAGAAGGCCTTTAGAGGATCTATTTTCAGCACTAATAATAATGCATAAAAACCTAAAAAGTAAAGAAATAAATAATCAGCAGGACGAGGTAAAAATCGCAATGCATCATCCAGAGCACCAATATAATCATGCGAATACTTGGCTCCTAATTGATACGTAGGCATACCACCAAAGGCTGAATTAGTCCAATACGGTTCTACATCATTTGTGGCTCTAAAATCGTTTTGCTCCTTGGCCATGCCTGTATATTGAACAATATCCGATTGGAAAATTTGTTTTCCTTGCAAAACTGGATAAAAGTAAATCAAGGAAACAAGAACAAAACCAAAAATGGCAAGAGCGTGTGGGTAAAACTTATTAATTATTTTCAATTTATAATGTATTGGATTTAATAAATGTATTGATGTGGTTCAAGCAAAACGGTTTAATCTATTTCTTCATAATCCACGTAATCCCCTACTTTTTTAGTTTCGCGAGGTTTTTTTACGTTTTCTGTGCTATAAATTATTTCATCTTGTTGCTGCTGTTGCTGTGTATTGTTCCAAGATTTTTGCTGATACTGCTGTTGTTGCATGTTTTGCCCTGCTTTTTCTACTACCTTTTTTATAATTAATGGCAAAAATAGTTTTGCTAAAAATTTGAATATGTAGTAAAATGCAATGATAAATAAAATTGTATTTAAAACACTTTTAAAAGAAGCTGTTTGCATAAAGGTAATTTTTTCCAAAAATAATAAATTCAGAACTATAT
>NZ_MTCA01000150.1:0-7684 GCF_002150205.1 Flavobacterium sp. FPG59
CTTTTTAATATTTCCAGAGGTATATTGGAATATTCTTTTGTAACCAATTTTTAAAACCATATTGTTAGACGAAATATTTGCTTCATCTGTCATTAGCCAGCATTTAGGGTTTTCAGTCAATACAAAATGTGTTGTATTTTGCAATAATGTCTGACCATAGCCTTTAGATCTATATTTTGGCTTAATATAAATTGTTCCGATCATAGAATTACCAAATACCGTGTCCATTATGCTGCAAAAACCTACAAGCTCATTATCTGCTTTTGCTACAAAATATTTCTTGTCTAAAATGTGAGATATCATATCAACCTTAATTTCATCAAAATCCTTGTTGTTTTCTCCATTGTATTCTTCTTCGAAGAAAGAACAGTTCATTTCAGTAACTTCATCCAGATCTTCCATGGTGCAAAATCCAATATTTAAATCCTCACTTTCCCTACTACTTAAGTTTTTTTTTGTCTCATAAAATTCCCTGTTTTTAAATGTAATAATTTCTACAGATTCATTATTAGTCATCAGATACTCAATTAAATATCGGTTCCCCGAGAAAAAATAACCGTCTGGAATTTCACTGAAATCAACTGAATCCAGAAATTTTAATAGCTGGCTGTCTACCCAGTTATTTCCATAGATATGAAATTGCCCTTCTGCACAAAATACTAGAATCCAATGCTCCTCGTTGCCAATAGTCAAGACTTTACTTGGAGTAATATTTCTGCTATTTACTGAAAGAACATGGTTCACTAGGTAAAAGTGCTGCAAATGCTGGTCTCCAACTAATTCTTCTAAATAATTTATAAATTCTGCGCTCATTTAAAATTCAATGTTTAACAACATGGCGGAAAAATATCAATAGGTATTAAATTCGACACCGTTAATATTTAATGATTTTGTCATTTGCAATTTAATTAAAAATATTCGTAAAGTTCTCGAGAATTGCAAATTGCTCTTCTTCAATTGCATGCTGATAACTAGCTTGTTTTCGAACGGAATATTTTTTAGTTGTATTTTTTACAGTGATAATATTATCAAGCATAAACTTGTAATATAAATTTAAATCTGGCAGATATCCCCATACGAATGAATATTGATATGAATCATCACCGAGGATGTAAGCTTGGAATGTAGTATCCTGAATAATATCTCCCAAACCATGTCTGACTGCCAAAATTATTTCTGTACTATTTCTAATTCCTTCCTGAATTTTAGAGTAATTTTCTGCAGTCATATTCTAATTTTTAAAACATTATTGATCTATATGAAACGTATTTATTTTAATTTTTTAATTATAGAAAGGATATATTAATTTCTTTACCAATTTCATTTTTCTCATCCGAAATAAATTTAACTACTTTTAGTACTCGCTGGGTCTTGTCCCAGTCATTATTGTCTTTTAAAAATTTCGCGTAATCTTGTAAGAGCCTCATAATGGCAAAAACCTTAAAGTATTGAAGACCCAAGCGTAAATCATCATCGAGTTTGCCTAAATCTTTTTTTAAAAATTTATCCCGAGCTTCAATTTTCTCATTCTCCGAAGCTAAAGTATAGAACTGGAGTCCATATTTAGATATTAGTTCATTATAGACTGCTAAATGTCCTGACATACTTTGAAGAATGTTGCGGGATCGCTCATTTACTATTCTAATTTTATTCTTCACTTTTTCATTTGACCACTCACAAATAAGCTTCTTTTCAAAATTATCAATATTTGCTCTTAATAATTCTTTCAATCCATTATATATCAAATCAACAATCTCTTTTCTTTCTTCCTGACTAATAGAAAAACCGTCATCAGGAAATTTCAGATTTTTAATTCTGCGAAATTCGTGAGCATATAAAGCAGCATTTATCTGGTCATTGATAATCGTTATATTCTCATCATTACTCTTGGAGCTGTACGTCCAGTTATATGAACCTGTAACTACAATAGCATTATCAATAGTACAGAATTTGTTGTGCATCTGATAATATTTTTCATTAAGGTCTTTCACAAAAGTAACTTCAATTCCCTCCCTTATAATGGCAATTAGATTTTCGGATTCTCTGTTTATTTTATTATCATCAACAAGTATTTCAATATCGATTCCTTTCTTATTTATAATTTCTTTTCCAATATCAGTATTAGTAAACCATGCAACTGCAACTAATATTCTGCTTTGGGCCAATTTAATCTGCTTTATTATTTGATAATCGATATCTGAAAAATATGAATTCATAATTTAAGGAAAATGATATAACTAAAGGAAAAATTCAATACGAAAAGATAATAATCCGCTTCGATCAACTTAGCTTCATGTGCCAGACCAATGTTTTTATATTCATTTTTAGAGCTCTCCAAGATAATCTAAGTAATTATCAATATTCATTTCACAAACAAAGTATTGTAAAAAACTTGTCATTGTTCTCTTAAATTCACCTTTATTGGTATCAAATATTTTTTGGAAAGACAGGTCACAACATTCTTCAATGTCGTCAAAATCAGCTAACTTATATGTTAAATCGGATATACTGGAATTCTTCTTCGATCCAATAAAATAACAGTCATAACTGATATATACTTTCTTATGAGATGCTAATTTTAAATCTTCAATCGCAGAATTGCAGAACACTTCGAAATCGACTATTTGCGTCAGTTTGTTCTCGTATCGATACCTCTCCGCTACTGGCATGCTATCAATTCTGTTTGTCCTTTCCTTCTCAACCATTTGTCTAAATACTGCTTCTAAATTTTCATCTAAAAACTCTTTTTGATATTCTGGCAGCGGACGAATGCTATTAGGACTAACATAAATTATATTCTCGCTGCTGTTTAAATTTTCTCCAACCAGCACAAATTTGTCGTATTTCTTCAGAAATTCAACGGCAAAAGAGCTTAAAGTTGGTAAGCCTATTTGTTTTATAGCTTGATAATTTTCAAGATTTTTATCCTCACTAAAACTGCCAAATCCATCTCTTTTCTTAATGATAAATTCTTTGTCTAGATTGTGAGTATATACCTTCCAATTTCCACCACCTCCAATAAAATTTTCGTCTAAGATTTCTATGCCTGCGTTATTCATTGCTATTTATATTTATTGCAAAATCTTTACAACTGGGGTCAGATTCCTTTTTAGTAATTCCGGCATGTATCACTATATTCTTCTTAAGAAAACCTGCACATCTCATAGTAGTCCAACACTTTTCCTAGAAAATTCTTCACCAATAAAGTATGGTGCCTCTAGAGGACTAAATTTCAGTAACCCTATTTCATCCCTTTCTGCATTAGTAAGATTGTCTAAAAAAACATTCAATTCATTTTTATAGAGTCTGCATTCAGAAGCTCCCAAAAATTTTAATTTAGTATCGACTGTTTCCGGTTTTAGCGCAATATTAATACCCTCTCCTGCCAATCTTACGCTTGGATAAAGGATTCCGTCATATTTTTCGGAAACAATTTCCGAATATATTGCAGAAATTTTATAATCGGTATGGTGTCCAATTGACTCTTTTGCAAATTCACCTGCTAAAAAAGCACTAATTTCTAAGGATGGGATTTCTAATTCTGGATTATCACTAATTAATTTTTTAAACTGTTGTTGTAGATTATTCGATAGCTGTGTTGGTCTTTGAAATCCCTTATGATGGACAATTGATACTAAATCAATGTCTTCAGTAACCTCCCATGCGCTAAAAGTAATATCTAGTTCCCCGATTGTTTTGGTATCCCTGACAAATTCACTTATTTCAAAAAGAATTGTAATCCTCGCAGTTGTAGGTTCGGTTGTTCCTTGAATTTCTGGTACGATGGAACCATAGAACATAGTCTTCTGCGGGGTACTAGCTCTTTGGAATATTTGATTAAACTTCTGAGGTTTGTATGATAAAGCTGAGACATTTTTAAATGATTTCGGCTCTGAAAGTCTTGCCCGAATAATTTTTTTGCCAGGATGTAATGTTGTTATCATTACGCCAAACCTTTCAAGTAGCTGTAGATTTTTGCGAATATCCTCAGATGTTGCAGTTTTTAAATCGAATGCCTGTATGTTCTTAATTATTTCTGAATGTTTCATATTGTAATTATAAAATCTCTATTAAACAAAAAAAGATGCTAAAGCATCTAAATCTATCTTATCAGCCACAATTTATAGCTGATTATAAATCTGATATTTCTTTTCTAAAATTAAAAAAAATAATCGCAATTAATAACAATGATCCCGTCAGAAACATAATTTTAGTACTATTTATACTGATCCAAGTTTATGATTAAATTAATTACTATTTTCTTGATTATGAATTGAAATAACATTTTAATTTAGTTTCGGTCATCTCAACTACTGTAGAATAAATGGACCCTAAAAACTCCATCATTTCAACATTAATGTTCGGCGTTTTAACTCCTGGCTGCGCAATAGCAAATTCAAATTCCACATTTGTATATCTTAGTGCTTTTCTAATACTTTCTATTCCATCTTTATCTCCGTGATAAAATCTTTTATCTTTTAAAACCCCCATAGCATTTCTGCGTTCTAAATGTTTTAACAATTCTTCCGGTTTCCACTTATATCGTAAAGATACAATAGCCTGTCCGCATACCTCAAAAAGATCTTTCAATCGTGTACCCGAAGATTCTTTAGAGTACTTACAATGAATCATTTCAAAACGAATAATGTCATCATGCTGAAAAATTGCTACTATATCGGCAGACTCTCCTGAATTATCGTCATTAAAAACTATTTTTGCGCCTTGATTTACTAGACGTTTCATTACATACTCCTGTACTGAATTATCACGCCTTTTACCTTTTTTATACATTGATTCAGCCGTATAACTAACATCCTCCCATTTTAAAATCTCAATACGCTCCGCAGGAATCTGCAATTTAGGAGAAATGTTGTAATTGGTATGAATACAGCCTGCTATTGTGCATCCATTCAGCAAAAACATAGTTGGAGGATTTTGTTCAAAAAAAGTTTTTAATGGCATGGGGTCACTTCTTAAACCTTCAACAACAACTTTAGAATCATCCAAACCCTCAACAGAATGCCCTTTTTCCCCTCCTAAAACTATAGCAAAATTGATAACCTGATCAGGTAAATTAAGAATAAAACTAGATCTTTTTTCCTGTATTTCTGTATTTTTTAAAAAACATTCAGCTAGCATAATACTTCCCGTTGAAGTTTCTAAACTTACCTTGTGAATTTTATCATATAATTCTTCCGCCCAGTCACACGCTAGAATAATTAAATCTTTAGGATATTTTTCAATTTGTGTTTTCTCAGCCGAATCTTCTAACAATTGGTTTGAATCAATGCTCTCATCAGTAATTAATTTGCCTATATTTAGACACCATTCCTTCCATTGTTTTAGATCCCCCATTCGAGCAGGGCTCCAAATTTTCCCCTTTACCGACGCACCTACACTTACTGGAAATCCATCACGAAAACCAATCCCAACAAAATCTGACTTTTGACATCTATTTCCTTTTTTCCATTTTGACAGCTCAGTTGTAACATCAGCTCCGCTTAATCTTGAATATCTGTGTAAGTGATTAGCCGGCTTAAAAATTCCCGCATGCACAATACTTAATCGCTTAATTGAATCAAATGATCTAAATACACAGTCACCATTTAACGGAACTGGCTCTTTACTTGTTATTGATTGCACCAATTCTTTAATGTCCAGCAATTTTTCCGAGTAACCAATATATAAAAGTTGAGTTTCTTTATCAAAATGCATGACAATTAAATTCCAAGTTTGATCACGCATTTTATCTGTTCTAGCCCATTTTACTTTTTCTCTTTTTTGAGTAGTAAAATAAAAAACATTTTCTTCTTTATTATAATATGGTTGAGTTAAAGCATACTTAATTAGATTGAATGCATTTTTAAATTTACTCCACTCCACCTCCTCCGTTTTATAACATACACAGCTTAAAGCTGGGTAAACAAGTTTTGGATTAAGTTCAGTATCTGGAGAATCAAATCCAGAATAGGGCTGGCATCCCTGCAGGAAGGATAATAAAGATTCCGCATCTTCTTTTCTAGCATCTGCTATTTCACTTATAACGTCTTCCCAACCAGATCCCTCTTGCAATAAATTTTCTAGCTCAACTGATAGATTTTCTTCAGCGAAATTGACTATGAAGGATGCATCTCCAAGCCCATCCTGCGTTCTTGTAAATCTTCCAATGAATTGTAATAATACTGCGAGAGATTTATGTAATTTATGGACTGCAGCAATTTTGAAATCAGGAAAATCAAAACCTTCCTTTAACATATCAACACAAATGACTATGTCATACTTTCCTTTTTTTATATTTTCAATTTTCTTTCTTTTCTCTTTGGTCTTTGAATGAACAGCAATTATTTTTTCATCTGGAAACCATTTTTTGTAATTTCTAAACAATTCTTCCGCATTTGGAGCTGTTTCAGTACGAACCATCATTTTGTGTCTCGTCCAGCCCTTTTCTCTGTCCTGCCTAAGTTTTGCCATTGCAGCTTCTGCAATTGCCTTATCTTTCTTTCTAGGATGTCTCTCATCTACAGAAATTAGAGAAATTCTTGAGAAACATTCATCTTTTAATGCTCTGGCTAATGAGTAATTATAGACAACTTTTCCTTCTATAGGTTTTTTATCATTTCTATATGGAGTTGCAGTAAACTGGACTATCTTGGAATCTTTAAATAGAATTTTTATCTGCTTCCATTCATTTGCCTCGATATGATGAGCTTCATCAAAAAAAACATGGGAAAAAGATTTTTTCAATTCTTCCAAAACTGTTCCATGTGCTCTTGCAATTAAAGCCGGTGTTGATATAACTACATCAACTGAATTGATATGTTTTATTGTTTCGATATTACCAATTATTTTATTAAGAACAAGTACAGACGGATTAGATGTGGCACCTGTTATAACTCCAAGCTCCCTTAAAATACCCCAAGTAGCAAATTTATCTGCAATTTGGTTTTTCAAATCAACAGTAGGCACGATAACTAAAACTTTTGAGGCTTTATCTGCTAAAACTGAAACCAGCATTGTTTCTGTCTTACCCGTCCCGGTAGGAAGAACTATTGTTGCCGCTTCTTTAGACAATGACCAATGAGCTAACAAAGAATACGTCGCTCCAACTTGAGCTTTACGAAGAGATTTTCCTGAATTCGTAACACTGTCAATTCTTGTGTCATTCAATACATATTTTTCTGGCAGATGCTCAGCAAGTCCTACAATATTATAACCTTCTTTTTTACCTTCTAATGAAACTTGAAAACTTTGTCCTTTTTCAGTACTTATCTCATGAATTAAATTATATTTATGAACTGCTGTTACTGGATGTAATCCTTCTTTAATCGCTATTTGAGATATAAGACCACAATCTACTTTTTCATAACGAAAATAAAGTGGTTTCTCTAATTTTAAATTAATTTGAAAAGGAATGCTAAGACTAATTTGATTCATTTAAAGTATGATTTAGTAATACATTATTAACAAAACATTTGCTTATAAAAATACAAAATTATCTTAATAAATCATCCTTTAAAATAAGGTCATAGCTGTGCAATAAACTATTATAATTAAATTTTAAAAAATCCTCTTTCATTCATCAGTGGCAGCTTATAACTTAATGGTTTTGTTATATTGTGAGCAAGATAATTGCCATTGATATAATATAAGTTATTACCAAACAAAAGCCTTATCCACTCTCGCT
>NZ_MTCA01000041.1:0-21593 GCF_002150205.1 Flavobacterium sp. FPG59
TCTCAGTAGTTACAAATGGATTTCCATCACGGTCTCCTCCTGGCCAAAAGCCTAGTTTTATTAAAGGATTTTTTATAGATAAGGAATTGAAAATGTTTTTTTGTAAGTACTGAACAATCTCTCCAGAGGTTTGATAAAAAACGTTTTCAAGAAACCAAATCAAACTTACTGCTTCATCAAATGGGCTAGGCTTGTCTTTTTGAATAAAAGGAGTTTTTCCTAATTGGGCTAATAATTGTTTAATATCAAGAAGATCATTTTTACGAATGGCTTCGGTTAAATCATTAATTATTCCAAGCACTGCTCCAGGATAAAACTGAGTAGGATGCGCCGTTAAAACCGTTCTAACATTAAAATTCTCTAAAAACTCTACTAATTCTTCTTCATTATCTTTTACATCTGACTTTTCTTTGATATCTCTCAAAGAACCAATACCCTCCATATTATTTACCACAGGGAAAGCAGCATCTTCAATAGCATCAAAAAGCACAATTTGTCGTTCGATGTATTGAATAAAACGAAACATAATATCAATTTTCTCTTGCTCAGAGGCATTGTGTAAGTATCGCTCCGTAAAAAAATCAACAATTTCTTTAGGAGTTTCTTGTTTTTTAAAACCAGTATCACATATATCTGTAAAAAGCGGTAATAACGCTCCTGTATTATCTATAGAGTGAAAAGGCAAAGTAATAAAAACACTATTGTAAATATGGTATTTAGATAAAACATCTTGATTAAAACGTTCTATTTTAGGTAAAGTATACATAGTTTTGAGTGGTTGGTTTAGTTAATTTTTCATAAAAAAACCCCAAGAATAAACTTGAGGTTGTATTTAATTACAGCGCATTCAAGAATTACATGTTTTTGAATATGGTATGCATTAAGCGCTTCTTATCATTGATGCTTTCTTCAAGAGAGATCATAGTTTCTGTACGGTAAACTCCATCAATATCATCAATCATAAAAATAACATCCTTTGCATGTTTAGTGTCTTTAGCTCTTATTTTACAAAAAATATTAAACTTACCAGTAGTTACCGAGGCTACGGTTACAAATGGAATTTCATTAATGCGCTCCAAAACAAATTTTGTTTGAGAAGTGTTGTTCAAAAATACACCTACATATGCTATAAAAGAGTAACCTAATTTATCATAGTCCAATACAAGCGAAGAACCCATTATGATTCCTGCATCCTCCATCTTTTTAACCCTAACATGAACAGTACCCGCTGATATCAATAATTTTTTTGCAATATCTGTAAAAGGTACTCTTGTGTTGTCTATCAACATATCTAAAATTTGGTGATCTACTTCATCTAAACGAAATTTACTCATAACTCTCTAATTAACATTATTAATTGCTTTAACAAAGCATAAAATTATACATAAAAACAATAAAAAGACAAAAATATTAAATATTTATCATTCCATTAACAAATTTTATGTTATTATCTAAATAAAAATCGGCTTTTTGATTCAAAACAGGTAAAAAACCTGTGTTGTCAGAATACTTTGCGCCATTTGCATCATACTCATAATGACCATGATACTTTTCCAATTCATCTATTTTAGAAAAATAAGCATTAAAAAACAGCTGATTATCAACAATTTCTTCTTTATATTGTGCTGCAAAATTCGTTATTTTTTCAATACCATCATAATTTATCTTGACATTTTTATAAATAAAATCATAAAAAACGATTTTATTTTGAGGAATATTCAAATATTTATTGATTCCATTGCTAACTATAACGTTTTCGCTTAACGCTTTAAAACCCAAAACAAAAGCAATAAAGACAAATTTTCTAGAAATTTCTCGATCATAATCATTAGGAAAATGACCGGCTTCAAATAAAAGTGTTGGAACTCCTAAAAACTGAAAAGTATCACCAATACAGTTGATATTAAAAGAATCGTCAAATCTACCTATTCGACCTGGTAAAAACGACTGCATTCCGTCATTAATAGTAGCAATTAAGTTTATTGCTTTTAACCTACATTCATTCACTTCGCGCGCTTCGTTATAAGAAGGAGCCAAAAAAGAAAGTGTAGCAGGAAGTCCACTATCAGCAACTCCAAAAATAGTTCTTTGATCATGTAGGTTAAAACAATAATCGGGTTTAAAATCATCAAAAACTTGTCTTAAAATGTTGCTTTCTGGCTGAGATAAAAGTTGAGAATCTCTATTTAAATCAATACCATTTGCATTTTCTCTAGTGAACGCTTGCGCTCCATCAGGATTTAACATCGGTAAACATAAAAAAGTGATGCTATCTAGCATTTGCGTCGCAAAAAAGTCATCACTCTTTAAAAAAAACAAAAAATCAAGCAATGCTTTTGTAGTTGTACTTTCATTCCCGTGCATTTGTGACCAAAGGAAAATTTTAATTTTACCCTTACCAATTGTATAGGAATAAATAGGTTTATCTAAAACGGACTTACCGATAATTGCCAATTCATCTGAAGTATTCAAATCAGCTAATATGTGCTCAATATGATCAAGCGTTATGTATTTCCCTTTAAGTGATTGTACTAGGTTGTGACTATGTAAAGCTTCTAAATTCATAATTACTATTTAATTTACAAAAGTAAACATCTTTAAAGTTACAATTGTAAACAGACAAAAAACAATTATTTTTAATATTGTAAACACTTTCAGTTCTCAAAAAAGACTTCTATAAGAGATATTTGTAAACAAAAGGATTAACTTTAGTTAAAGATTATTAAAACGCTTATCATTAAGCATTTATATTGTTTTTAAAGTACTGTTACTTTAATACAAATGGTAATTTTAAATTCTTTTTAGACCTAATTTACCATTTATTCACTTATATTTGTTACATTTGTAAATAGATGTAATTTAAATATAATTTACAATGGTAAACATCGAAGATTTTATTAAAAGGTTAGAAATTATATTGGATTATTACGGACTTAATGCCTCTTCTTTTGCAGATAAAATAGGTGTACAACGTTCTAGCTTGTCACACCTCCTATCTGGAAGAAACAAACCAAGTTTGGATTTTATCTTGAAAATTTTAGATGTTTTTCCCGAAGTTGATTTATATTGGATTCTAAACGGGAAAGGAAGTTTTCCTAAATTACAGGAATTTGATGCAAATAACTTAAATGTCATCAAAAATAAAAACAGTTCAAATTTTGGTATCGAAGATAAAAACAATATTCCCGCTGCCGATTTGTTTACTGACTTTATACCTCCTATTCCTAACATAATTTCGGAAATTCCATTTCCAGTAAAAGACCCAACTGATTCAAACCAGGAAGAAATTGAAACAATCATGATTTTTTATAAAAACGGCACCTTTAAACAATATACTCCAAAATAAAAATGCTTCTCTAGAAACTCTAGAAAAGCATTTATTTTTGTGATAATTCAATCTTGTATCAATTTCTAAATTTTAATTTTAGAATTGAATTCCATTTTCGGGTATTTTACCCAACACTCCTTTGTAGTGTTGTTTCAGTATTGTTAAGTCTTCCTCAATATTGCCAGACGGCTTGACCGGTTGTCCTAAATGAACTTGTTTTCTCCCAAAATCAAACGAAACAGGAACAATAGGGACTTTAGCTTTTAAAGCGATATAATAAAATCCCGTTTTTAATTCACTTACCTTTTTACGAGTCCCTTCTGGTGCCACAGCCAATCTAAAAGTATCTTTTTTATCAAATATTGCAGCTATCGAATCCACTTTGTTCAATCCTCCACTCCTATCTAGTGGTTCTCCGCCCATATATCTAAAATAAATTCCAAGTGGAAAACGAAACAACTCTTTTTTACCTACCCAATTCATTTCAAGTCCTGTAATTCCCCTTGTAAAAATGCCAAGATAAAAATCATGCGCACTAGTGTGTGGCATAACCATCATAACACACTTTTTTAAATTAGGATCTATTCCACCTACTATTTTCCAACCCATAAGTTTAAAAAACAAGAATTGGTATACTATTTTTTTCATTAACTAGATTTTGTGACAAAATAAATGATAAAAAACTTATTTTTGGTTAAAACCGTTAGTAATGATCAAAAAAATATTAAGTTATTTAAGTCCCGTTAAAATTTTTGAGACAAAATCAAGCATTAGCCAGTCAATTGAAGTTACTTGGGCGAACGGAGAATTGGTTTTAGATTCAAAAAATGCGAACTACTCTTATGGTAGTTTACAGCGTATTTTAAGACTCGGATTGAAAAGTATTGGTTTTGAAAAAATAGTAAAAATGGAACGCATCTTAATTCTAGGTGTTGCCGGAGGAAGCGTTATTAAAACATTAGTTGACGAAGTAAAATTTAAAGGTAAACTAACTGGAGTTGAGATAGATCCCGAAATTATTCAAATTGCAAATACCTATTTCAAATTGAATGAAGTTGAAAATCTGGAAATTATAATCGACGACGCTTTTGAATTTGTGTTAAAAACTAAAGAAAAATACGATTTAATAATCATTGATATATTTCAAGACACGACCATGCCTAATTTTTTATTTGAAACTTTTTTCACCAATAGACTTTGTTACCTCCTTAAATCAAAAGGTTTTATTCTATTCAACACCATGATTTTGAACGATGATCAGAATAATAGAAATAAAAAATATATTACCGATTTTGTCCATCCGCAATTTAAAATTAGAACTATTCCCCGAATAGAAATTCACAACGAACTCATTGTAATTGAAAAATTAGACTAGTAACTTCTTATTTTAAAGCATTTTTCGTGCTTTTTCAAGATCTTCTGCAGTATCAATTCCAATTCCTACATGTGTGGTCTCGACCATTTTGATTCGTTTGCCAAACTCCAAATAGCGCAATTGCTCTAGTTTTTCGGATGCTTCCAAAGATTGCATTGGTAAACTATAAAAATCCAACAAAGCTTGTTTTCTAAAAGCATAAATACCAATATGCTGCATGTATCGAACACCAACATTTTGTTCTCGCGGATACGGAATTACAGATCGGGAGAAGTACAAAGCAAATCCGTTTTGATCCACTACAATCTTAACATTATTCGGATTATTGATATCTTCTTGATTAGTAATTTCGCGCATTAACGAAGCTAAATCTACTTTTTTATCCAAATCGTTTTTAAAAACTTCAATGACTTTGGCAAGCGGTTCGGCATCAATAAAGGGTTCGTCACCTTGTACATTAATCACAATATCAACATCGAGATTTTCGACTGCTTCGGCAATTCGATCGCTACCGGATTCATGTTCTTTGATGCTTCGGATAGCTTTTCCACCATTAGAAATAATTTCGTCATAAATTAAATCGGAATCTGTCACTACAAATACATCATCAAACAATTGCGTGTTTATGGCTGCTTGATAGGTTCTTAGGATTACGGTTTTTCCTCCAAGATCTTGCATTAATTTTGCTGGAAATCGTGTAGAGGCATAACGTGCTGGAATGACTGCTATTATTTTCATGTGAGTTCAAAAGTTTGAGTTCAAAAATACATCATTGCAACCAAGGATGAAATTATTTTCGTGCTATTTTAGAGTTGGTTTTGATTGGTTTGCCAATGCTACATTATTTTCACCGAAGTCATACTTAAGGATCCTCCTAGTAACTTATCATTGAACAAACTGAGTTCTTCTTGTTTTCCTTTTAAACCCAAAGTATAAATCAAAGGCAAATAATGTTCTGGAGTAGGAATCGCTAATTGTAATGCTTGGCTTTGTTTTTCAAAATCAATAAGCGGTTTGAAATTTCCGTCTAATAAATGTGCATTGATAATTTCACGAGCTTCAATTGCCCAATCGTAACCATAATTATCTTTATCTAAATTGGGGAAATCGACTAATCTCAAATTATGAATAATGTTACCGCTACCAACAATTAAAATTCCTTTGGTACGTAAAGCACTTAATTTTTGTGCCAAATCAAAATGATATTGCGCTGGTTTTGTATAATCAATACTTAGCTGAATTACAGGAACATTGGCATAGGGATATAAATGTTTAATAACACTCCAAGCACCATGATCCAATCCCCAATGTTCATCGAGTTCAACCGCTATCGGCGTCAATAATTGTTTAGTTTCTACTGCTAATTCTGGACTACCTTTTGCAGGATATTGCACGTCAAATAACGCTTGCGGAAAACCTCCAAAATCATGAATTGTTCGCGGCATTTCCATTGCTGTAACCTTGGTGCCGTTGGTATACCAATGCGCCGAAATACACAAAATAGCGTTCGGTTGTGGTAAGGATTTGGCTAAATTCCGAAATCCTGTTACAAACTGATTTTCTTCAATGGCATTCATGGGACTGCCATGACCAAGAAACAAAACTGGCATTTTTTCGGTGTTTGAAAAAGAGCCTGAAATTTTATGTAAATCGTTTAAAGTATCCATTTTTCTCTCTTTTTAGTTGGCAGTTCGTTCAATTAAATCCCATAAATTACCAAAATCATCCGCAAAAACGGCTACTTTTCCGTAGCTTTCAGTTACAGGTTCTCTAACAATTGTAATGTTGTGCTGGAGTAAGTTGCGATAATCTCTCTCAAAATCGTCTGTTTCTAAAAATAAAAATACACGACCACCAGATTGATTGCCAATGCTGTCTTTTTGAATTTGATTGCTGGCTTTCGCTAAAAGCAAACTAAAGCCAGAACTTCCTTTTGGCGATACTAAAACCCATCGTTTCTCTGGATTCAAAACGGTATTTTCGATTAAATCAAAGTTTAATTTTTTGGTAAAAAAAGCGATGGCACGGTCGTAATCCGGGACCAGTAAGGCAATATGTGCAATTCGTTGTTTCATACTTTTTGAATTTACTCTACAAAACTATCATCTTTAAAACCAATTAAATACAATTTATTTTTGGCACGTGTCATCGCGGTGTATAACCATCTAATGTAATCACGGTTAATTCCATCTGGCAAAAAAGGTTGCTCTATAAAAACCGTATTCCACTGCCCTCCTTGTGATTTATGACAAGTAATGGCATAAGAGAATTTTACCTGCAAGCCATTAAAATATTCATTCGCTTTTACTTTTTGGAATTGTTTGAATTTGGTTTCGCCCTCGTAATCCTTCAAAACTTCTTGATAAAGTCGGTTTGATTCTTCGTACGTAAGCGAAGGAGATTCGCTTTTGATGGTGTCCAAAAGCAAAACAGTTTCAATTGGTTTTTGATCTGGATAATCCACCATTCTTATTTTTACTTTGGCAAATTTGAAGCTGTACAACTCCTTGATGCTAAAAATTTCGAGCACCTCGATAATATCACCATTGGCGATAAAACCTGCCTGGTCAGAATCCTTTAGCCAAAAATAATTGTTCTTCACCACCATTAAAAAATCCCCCGTAGAAAGCTCACTTTCTTTGTCCAGAATCTTGGTTCGAATTTGTTCGTTGTATTGATTGGCTCTTTTATTAGAGCGCACAATAAAAGCGGTATCTTCGATGCTATAATTACTGTAAGCAGAATTTATGGCGTCTTGAATATCGTAGCCGTCTGTCAAACGCACAATGTCTTTGAATTTTTTGAGATCGAATTTAAAATCAGTGATAAAAGATTCTTTGAGTACTTCGCGCAATTCTGTGGCGTTGAATAAAATTCCTGAATTTTCTTCTTGACGCATTACTTCGTCTAGCTCAATATGTTCAACTTCCTTATCGTAATTCATACCAAGCGTTCGAATATCAAGCGCTGGGCTGATATCCAAATTCACCGGAGGCAACTGAGCCGTATCTCCTAATAAAATCATTTTGCAATTCGTACCTGAGTATACGTATGAAATCAAGTCATCTAATAAAGAGCCGTTTTCATACAACTTAGAATCTGAATTCGTATCCGAAATCATCGAGGCTTCATCGACGATGAAAATGGTGTTTTTATGTTTGTTGGGTTGTAAGGTAAAAGATACGCCACCACCAGAAGATTTTTTAGGAAAATAAATTTTTTTGTGAATGGTAAAAGCAGGTTTGTCAGAATAATTAGCAATAACTTTGGCTGCACGACCCGTTGGGGCCAGTAAAACATATTTTTTATTAATGTCTATTAAGCTGTTAACAATGGTAGAGATTACAGTGGTTTTTCCTGTTCCTGCATATCCTTTTAATACAAAAATGGTCTTATTCTCTATTTCAGTCAAAAAAATGGCAATTTTTTGAAAAAAAACATCTTGTTTGTAAGTGGGCTGAAATGGAAATTTTCTCTGTAAAAGACTGTAAAACAAGGAGGAATTCATAGGAGTTTTGTTGGCATAAATGAGTATCAAAGGTACGTATTAACTATCATTTACGCTACAACAACTTTTTACAAATTGATTGAAACGCGAAACAAAATTGATAGCATCTTTTTTTAAATTTTAAAAATTTTGTTTCGCATAGCTTCTTGGTTTTAAAATAATTTATGAATTCTGTGAATTGGGATCATAACACCTTGTTTCAAAATAATATTTTTATCCGTTACAGCCCAAACAGTGGTATCAACTACTTTTTTTGACTCAACATCTTCAAAAAATATTTTGATCTTGGAATGTTCCAGGTTTCCTAATGATAACGCTCTGTTGACTTCGCTAATTCTCATTTTTATTTGGTCATTATCTTCTAAAACATCGGTATTAGGGAATTTAAGTGCAGCAATGGCTTCTTTGTCGATAGTTATAAAATCTTCGGTCATGATAGTACTGTTTTAATTAACAATTAGTTAGGGTGATATTTAATGTTTTTGAAAATAATATTATTTGTTCTTACAATTTACTAAACAAAGTGTACAATTAACGTGCTTGTAGTCCTAATTTTTTATTAAATTTTAGGCTAAAAATCTTTATTTTTACAATATAATTAACTAATAAAGGTGTCTACATATTGTCTTTAAACAATTTTAATTCAAATATGTCATATAGTAGTTTAATGAGCGTTAAGGATGGAAGCGGCATACTTTACTTTTTTTCTTTAAAAAAGCAAAGATATAGTGTACAGCCTGACCTGACGAAGTTTACGAAGGAAAGGTAACGCCCTATTTGTAGTTTTAAATTTTTAAATAGTTTTTTGGGGAACAAATATTTTAAAGTAAAAATTATAATAAAATTAGCACGCTTGACACTTTAAATAATGTAATTTGGCACAAAAATTTAGAGTAATACGCACCAATTGCATACCATATGGATAAGATAAAAATACTTTGGGTTGATGATGAAATTAACCTTTTGAAACCACATATATTATTTCTAGAAAAGAAAAATTACGAGGTTACCACCTGTAACAATGGCTTAGATGCGATTGCTATATTTGAAGAAAACAATTTTGACATTGTTTTTTTGGATGAAAACATGCCCGGAATGAGCGGATTGGAAACACTTTCAGAAATGAAAGAAAAGAAATCAGCAATTCCTATGATCATGATTACAAAAAGTGAGGAAGAGTATATTATGGAGGAGGCGATTGGGTCTAAAATTGCAGATTATTTAATCAAACCCGTAAATCCAAACCAAATTTTACTGAGTTTAAAGAAAAACTTAGATCATTCGCGATTGATTTCTCAAAAAACAACACTCGATTATCAAAAAGAGTTTCGCAAAATAGCAATGGAAATGGGGATGGTGAATTCCTTTGAAGATTGGATCGAATTGTATAAAAAATTGATTTTTTGGGAGCTCGAGTTAGAAAATATCGACGATCAAGGGATGATTCAAATTTTAGAATCTCAAAAAGTAGAAGCTAATTCGCAATTTGGTAAATTTATCGAACGAAATTATGAAGATTGGTTTGCACCGATGCCTAAAAAAGTCGCAAGTGTTACCGATGCTGACCGACCAATACAATCGCATACTTTGTTTAAAGAATTGGTTTTGCCAGAATTAAAGAAAAAAGACAAGCCTATTTTATTTGTAGTGATTGACAACTTGCGCTACGACCAATGGAAAACCTTTGAAACGGTGGTAGGCAATTATTATAAATTAGAAAAAGAGGTTCCCTACTACTCTATTTTACCAACTGCCACGCAGTATGCAAGGAACGCAATCTTCTCGGGTTTAACGCCGTTAGATATGGAAAAACAGTTTCCACAATATTGGAAAAACGATCCTGAAGAAGGTGGTAAAAACTTATTTGAAGCTGAATTTTTGACCGCACAAATCAAGCGATTAGGGCTTACTATTAAAGAAGATTATTTTAAAATTACGAGTCTTGCTGGTGGTAAAAAATTAGCTGAAAGTTTCAAAGCTTTAAAAGACAATGATTTAGTCACCATTGTTTATAATTTTGTGGATATGCTATCGCATGCCAAAACAGAAATGGACGTGGTGAAAGAATTAGCATCTGATGATAAAGCCTATCGCTCTTTAACATTAAGTTGGTTTAAAAATTCGCCTTTGCTAGAAATTATTCAACAGGCACAAAAAATGGGCTTCAAATTAATTATCACTACAGACCACGGTACTATAAATGTAAAAAACCCATCAAAGGTTGTGGGCGATAAAAATACGAGTCTTAATCTGAGATATAAAACAGGCAGAAGTCTTACGTACGAATACAAAGATGTATATGCAGTGAAAGATCCAAAAAATATTGGCTTACCTGCAATTAATATGAGTAGTTCGTTTATTTTTGCAAAAAGTGATTTGTTTTTGGCTTATGTCAACAATTACAATCACTATGTGAGTTATTATAAAAACACGTATCAACACGGAGGAATTTCTCTGGAAGAAATGATTATTCCGTTTTTAGTTTTTAATCCGAAGTAAAAAAACAATCAGTCTCAGTTTTCAGTCTAAGACCAAAAACTTAAATTGTCAACTTTAAATAATTTTATCAGAATGGATATCCTTTTTTCTATAGATCAGCTTGAAGAAGTAGCACAACAAATTATTGCCCAAAACCCGAATAAAGTCATACTTTTTCACGGTGAAATGGGTGTTGGAAAAACTACTTTGATTAAGCAACTTTGTATATCATTAGGCGTACAAGGCGCCACAAGTAGTCCAACTTTTTCTTTAGTTAACGAATACGAAGCATCTCAAAATCAACTGGTTTATCATTTTGATTTTTATAGAGTAAACATAGAAGAGGAAGCTCTTGATATGGGTGTTGATGAATACTTGTACTCTGGGCATTGGTGTTTTATAGAATGGGCTGAAAAGATTGAAAACTTAATTCCTGATACACACTCTGTAATTCATATCGATGCTTTAGCAGATGGAACTAGAAAGTTAACTTTGAGATAAAAAAGTATGATACAAGAAAACTTGGTTACCATAATTCCTTTTTCGGATGATTTGGCAGCGCCAATAAAGGATTTAAATCTCGAATGGTTGCAGAAATATTTTAAGGTAGAACCTAAAGATGAAATTGTACTTTCGGACCCTAAAAAAGAAATTATTGACAAAGGAGGAATGATTTTTTATGCCAAGTACAACGATGCAATAATTGGAACCGTTTCTTTAATTAAAATAGATAACAGTTGTTTTGAATTGAGTAAAATGGCGGTAACAGATGGATTTCAAGGACTAGGAGTAGGGAAAAAATTGATTCTACACTGTTTTGCTATTGCAAAAGAAAAAGAAATAGAAAAAATCATTTTATACTCCAACAGAAAATTGAAATCAGCAATTCACTTGTATGAAAAGTTTGGCTTTGCTGAAATTCCACTCGAATCAGGAATTTACGAAAGAGCCGATATCAAAATGGAAAAAATAATAGCTTAAATTTGAGTTTTAATTTACTAAAATGTTGTGCTTTAATTAGCAAAATTTACGTAAATTGGTCGCTTAATTCATCATAAAAAATGTCAATTACTACTACGCCATTCACCAAACAGCAGCTTTTACCACAAGAAGAAAAGCTAGAGATTGCTAGACATAAAAGTGAACTTTTTATTGGTATTCCAAAAGAAACTAGTTTTCAAGAACGACGTATTTGCCTTACACCTGATGCCGTAAACTCATTGACTTTTCAAGGACATCGCGTGATGATTGAAGCTGGCGCTGGACTTAGTTCAAGTTACACGGACAAAGAATACAGCAATGCTGGTGCCGAAATAACAAGTGATACCAAAAAAGTTTTTGGATGTCCCATGATTTTAAAAGTGGAACCTGCCACACTTAGTGAAATTGAAATGATGAATCCGCAAACGATTATAATTTCGGCCATTCAACTAAAAACGAGAACAAAAGCCTATTTTGAAGCTTTATCCAAAAAGAAAATCATTGCATTAGCTTTTGAATATATTAAAGATGAGGATGGTACCTATCCTGCAGTAAAATCATTAAGTGAAATTGCTGGTACGGCCTCTATTCTAATTGCTGCCGAATTAATGATCACTAATGACCTAGGAAAAGGATTATTATTTGGTAATATTACAGGAGTTCCTCCTACTGATGTTGTAATTTTAGGAGCTGGAACTGTGGGCGAATTTGCCGCAAAAACAGCTATAGGCCTTGGAGCTAGTGTCAAAGTTTTTGACAATTCTATCACTAAATTGCGAAGATTACAAAACAATTTAAATCAACGCATTTTTACTTCAACCATTCAACCAAAAGCACTTTTAAAAGCGTTAAGACGTTGTGATGTTGCCATTGGCGCCATGAAAGGAAAAGACAGGTGTCCTGTAGTAGTATCAGAAACAATGGTAGAACACATGAAAAATGGTGCCGTAATTGTTGATGTCAGTATTGATACTGGAGGTTGTTTTGAAACTTCAGAAGTAACCTCACATGAAAAACCTACCTTTATAAAGAGTAATGTGTTGCATTACTGCGTACCTAACATTCCGTCTCGTTACTCAAAAACGGCTTCCTTGTCCATTAGTAATATTATTTCACCCTACTTAATGAAAATTGCCGAAGATGGCGGCATTGAACGCGCCATTCGTTGTGATAAAGGCTTAAAAAATGGAGTTTATATGTACCACGGTATCCACACCAATAGCGCCATTGCAGACTGGTTTGACCTGCCTCATAGTGATATAAATTTAATAGTTTTTTAAGAAATTTTTCAAGTACCTTTGCACAAAAATATTTTATGAAATTTTTTCAGCGTTTTGCTTATTATTTAGTTGGTTTAGTGATCGGACTTTTTTTTGTAGCCCTTGTTTTCAGTGGGAAAGACACTCGTTGTAACTATTTTCCAAATGCCAGAGTCTTAAATGACTTGAGAAACAAACCTTTCTATTACTCTGATAAAGCATCTACAATATTGGCGCAAAAATGGATTGATACTGCTGATATAAAAAACTCTTTGCAATATGGTGATGTTGATTTTGACAACAGTAACCTAATTGTAAAAAAAGGAAAAATGTACACCATTGAAGGCAAAACAATCAAAAATCAAGAGGTTGTTTTAAAAATCATCAATTACAGTGACAAAGCTGTACTAGAAGATATTATCAAAAAATAATTTTCAGAGATTAATCATTTTTTGGGCGTGCCCCTACGCAAAAGCTTCGGGTCCTGCTGTCCTTTCCCGCTTTTCTAGTCGGGCAAAAAAGCCCGCCTAAAAAGAGCTCCACTACCATCAGTCACGCAAAACAACCTAAAAACATCAAGCATCTTGACTCAGACTAATTATCGGTATTCCAAACGATAGCTTTTTTATTATTCGCTACTAGATAATCATTCACTTGACTAAAATGTTTATTGCCAAACCATTTCCCTTGATTTGCACTCAATGGTGATGGATGACCCGATGTTAAAACTAAGTGTTTGTTCCGGTCTATTTTTACTCCTTTTTTTTGAGCAAAACTGCCCCAAAGTACAAATACAATCCCTTCTTTTTTAGAATTAATGAACTCAATTACTGCATCAGTAAACTGACTCCATTTTAAATGCTTATGACTATTAGGACTATCTTGTCTCACTGTTAAAGTAGCATTGAGCAGCAAAACTCCTTGTTGAGCCCACGACTGTAAGTTACCTGATGTAGGCAAAAAAACAGTTCCCAAATCGTCACTCATTTCTCTGAAAATATTTCTTAATGATGGCGGTATACGAACCCCATCAGCCACCGAAAAACATAGACCATTAGCCTCGCCCACTCCATGATAAGGATCTTGACCAATAATCACCACTTTAACAGCATCAAAAGAACATTGGTTAAAAGCATCAAAAATCAATTCTTTAGGAGGAAAACAAGTATGTTGTTCGTATTCTAATGCCACATGGCGCATCAATTCCTCAAAGTATGGTGAAGTTATTTCTTCTTTTAAAATTTCTTTCCAGGAAGGGTTTAAATCGTATTTCATTTGATTTCATTAAAAAGACAAAGATACTTTGAATTCCATGAAATCTAGCTCTGTAAAACGCTATAAACATTATTTAATTCTTTGTGAAAGTCTGTTAAATAGTCTTAACTATTAGCTATTTTTGTAGTTCAAAAGACTGAACCATAAATGATCTCCATTACCGAAAAAACATTACAAGATTTACAATTTCCAACTGTACTAGAAACAATATCTTCTATTTGCAATACTGATATTGGAAAAGAAAAAGCACTTGAAATAACTCCTTTTAAAGACAAAGAAACTTTGATGCAAGCTTTATTGCAAACCTCAGAGTATGTATCGTCTTTTCAAAATAACAATGCCATCCCAAATCATGGTTTTGAAGCCATCTCACACGAAATCAAATTTCTTGCTATTGAAGATAGTTTTCTTGAAGTAGGTAGTTTTAGAAAAATTGCAAGCCTTTCGAGTACCGTAAATTTTTTATTGCAATTTTTAAAAAAATTCGAAGACTATTATCCAAACTTAAATCTTAGAGCTAATCAAGTAGAATTGACCAAAGACATTATCACTATGATTGACGATGTGGTTGATAAATACGGCGAAATAAAAGACAATGCTTCTCCAGATTTATTGAATATCCGTAGGAGTATGAATGCGGTGCGCGGAAAAGTAAATCAGAGTTTTGGAACAGCACTAACGCACTATAATTCGTTGGGTTATCTGGATGATATTAGAGAGAGTTTTGTACAAAACAGAAGAGTGTTGGCTGTTCTGGCCATGTACCGCCGTAAGGTAAAAGGTTCTATCATGGGAAGTTCAAAAACGGGTAGTATTGCGTATATTGAACCCGAAGCAACTTTGCAATATTCCAGAGAATTGAGCAATCTAGAATATGAAGAAAAAGAGGAAATAACCCGAATTCTAAAACTTTTATCCAATCAAATCAGACCTTTTTTGCCTTTATTGATTGAATATCAAGATTTCTTAAGTGACATCGATGTTATTGCTGCAAAAGCCAAATATGCCAATAAAATAAACGGAATTCTACCAACGATTACTGAAGATCGCAGATTGTATTTTCGAGATGCTTTTCATCCTATTTTGTATTTAAATAACAAACAAAAAAACGAAATAACGCATCCACAAACCATTGAGTTAGGACAAGAAAATAGAATTATTGTCATTTCAGGACCTAATGCTGGTGGAAAAACCATCTCGTTAAAAACAGTTGGTTTATTACAATTGATGTTGCAATCTGGCATGTTGATTCCCGTACACGAGCGCAGTGAAACCTTCTTATTTGACAGAATCCTTACTGATATTGGAGATAATCAATCTATTGAAAATCATTTAAGTACATATAGTTATCGATTAAAAAACATGAATTACTTTCTGAAAAAATGCAACAGAAAAACTATGTTTTTAATTGATGAATTTGGAACTGGATCTGATCCTGAATTAGGAGGCGCTTTGGCTGAAATTTTCTTGGAGGAATTTTACCATCGAGAAGCTTTTGGTATTATCACAACCCATTATTCAAACTTGAAAATTCTTGCTAATGAATTGCCTTTTGCAACGAATGCCAACATGCTTTTTGACGAAAAAACACTTGAACCATTGTATAAATTAGTGCTCGGTCAGGCAGGAAGTTCCTTTACATTTGAGGTTGCACTCAAAAACGGAATTCCTTTTAGCTTGATTAATCGCGCCAAAAAGAAAATTGAAGTTGGTAAAGTACGATTTGATAAAACCATTGCCACCTTACAAAAGGAACGCTCTAAGCTTGAAAAAACGTCGCAAACGCTAAAAGAAGAAGAAAGCAAAGCACGTGAAGAGGGCAAAAAAATGGAAAATATCAATGTAAAAATCAAGCAAAAACTAGAAAGTTACCAAGAGTTATATGATAGCAATCAAAAGACTATTTATATTGGACAAAAGATTGAAGACATTTCTGAAAAATATTTCAACAACAAAAATAAGAAAGAACTACTGGGTGAGTTTTTGAAAATTATTGAAATTGAAAATTCTAAGCGTAAAAAAGCAACTGCTAAAGAAACAAAAGCGCAGATTGAAAAAAAGAAAGAAGTCATCCAAGAAGTAACCGTTCAGGTGGAAGAAATTCGAAAGGAAAAGAAAGAGAAAAAACAAAAAGTAGTTGTTGAAAAGCCAAAACCAGTTTTAAAAGTGGGTGATAGAGTTCGTATGTTTGATGGAAAAGCCATTGGAACAATTGACAGTATCGAAAAAAATAAAGCCACAGTCAATTATGGTGTTTTTACTTCAAAAGCAAGTTTAGATGTTTTAGAATTTGTTGAGGCAGGAAAAAAGTAAATGCGGAACAATACAATAATTGTTCTATAATTTTTTATTAATCTAATTTAAACTGATTGTTCAACATGCAGGACCTTCCAAAAAATAAGAAAATAATACTCTTTGATGGTGTTTGCAATTTGTGTGATACTTCAGTACAACTTATTATAAAGCATGACACAAAGGATATTTTTAGGTTTGTAGCTTTACAATCTGCTTTAGGGCAAGAAATAATTAATTATCTAGGAATTGACCGAAGTAAAACTGACAGTATCATTTTGTACGAGCCAAACATGGCCTATTTTTATAAATCTAAAGCAGCTTTTGAAATTGCAAAGGATTTGAATGGTGTTTTTAATTTGGCCATTCTTTTTTCTATTTTTCCAGTTAGACTAACCGATTTAATTTATGATTATATTGCAAAAAACAGATACAAATGGTACGGTAAAAAAGAAAGTTGTATGATGCCGACAGAGGGGCTTAAATCAAAATTTTTAAATTAAAATTTTACCTAGTATTTGTCAAATTTTAAATAAGTTACTTTACATTGTTTAATTAATTACATAAAGACTTATTACAATAGAAAAGGCTGTCTAAATAGACAGCCTTTTCAATAAAATAGGAAGAAATTAGTTGCGAATTAATTTTCTATATTTTAAACGTTTTGGAGTTAAATCACCACCTAAACGTTTCTTTTTATTTTCTTCGTATTCAGTAAAACCTCCTTCGAAATAATACACTTCAGAGTCGCCTTCAAAAGCTAAAATGTGGGTACAAATTCTATCTAAGAACCATCTATCGTGCGAAATTACCACAGCACAACCAGCAAAATTCTCTAAACCTTCTTCTAATGCTCTTAACGTGTTTACGTCCAAATCATTGGTTGGCTCATCCAGTAAAAGTACATTTCCTTCTTCCTTTAAAGTCATGGCCAAGTGCAAACGGTTGCGTTCTCCACCTGAAAGCATCGAAACTTTTTTGTTTTGTTCGCCACCACCAAAATTGAAACGAGACAAATATGCTCTAGAATTTACTTGTTTTCCACCCATCATGATTAATTCCTGACCATCAGCGAAATTTTCCCAGATGGATTTATTTGGGTCTATATTCGAATGCGATTGATCTACGTATGCAATTTTTACAGTTTCACCAACAGAAAAAGAACCACTATCTGTAGCTTGCTCACCCATTATCATTTTAAAAATAGTAGACTTACCAGCTCCGTTTGGCCCAATAATCCCAACGATTCCGGCTTGTGGCAACGTAAAGTTTAGATTGTCATACAATAATTTCTCTCCAAAAGCTTTAGCTACATTTTTAGCTTCAATAACATTAGTTCCTAAACGTGGACCATTTGGAATGTAAATTTCCAAGTTTTCGTCCAATTGTTTTTGATCTTCATTTAACAATTTATCGTAGTTCTGTAAACGTGCTTTTTGTTTGGTTTGACGGCCTTTGGCGCCTTGACGAACCCAATCCAACTCACGCTCTAAGTTTTTTCTGCGTTTTGAAGCTACTTTTTCTTCAAGAGCCATTCTGCTAGATTTTTGATCTAACCAAGACGAATAATTCCCTTTCCACGGAATACCTTCTCCTCTGTCTAACTCTAGAATCCATCCTGCTACATTATCAAGGAAATATCTATCGTGAGTTACAGCAATTACTGTTCCTGAATATTGTGCTAAATGCTGCTCTAACCAAAGAACGCTCTCAGCATCCAAGTGGTTAGTAGGCTCATCTAAAAGCAAAACGTCTGGTTGTTGCAACAACAAACGACACAAAGCCACACGACGACGCTCACCTCCAGAAAGATTTTTAATTGGAGTATCACCATCAGGAGTACGCAAGGCATCCATAGCGATTTCTAATTTAGTGTCAATTTCCCAAGCTCCCAACGCGTCAATTTTATCTTGCAAAGCCGCTTGACGATCCATCAATTTGTCCATTTTATCTGGGTCAGAATAGTTTTCTTCAAGTCCAAACAAATCGTTGATTTGATTGTATTCTGCTAAAACAGCCATGGTTTCTGCTGCACCTTCTTGAACTATTTCTAAAACGGTTTTAGAATCATCTAATATTGGTTCTTGCTCTAAGTATCCTACCGTATAACCCGGTTGAAAAACAACATCTCCTTGATAATTTTTATCAACACCTGCAATAATTTTTAAAAGTGATGATTTTCCAGAACCATTAAGTCCTAATATACCTATTTTGGCACCATAAAAGAAACTCAAGTAAATATTTTTAAGTACTGGTTTATCTGCACCTTGGTAGGTTTTACTCAATTTTTGCATTGAGAATATTACTTTTTTATCGTCTGACATAATTTATGTTTTACAGTTATCTTTTTATTTATTTTTCTCTTTGTGTTTGTATTTTTACAACCTGCCTTTGAGTGAACTAAACACCCAAGCATTTGCTAAAAATCCAATTCCTACTGCTGCAAATCCCCATCCAGCAACATCATCATATCGAAACGCGCCCAGAGCAATAAGCAATAATCCCATTAAAATCATAATGAGAGTTGCCCAACCTAAGATTGTATTTTTATTCATGTTACTTACTTTATTTATAAATGTTTTGTCACAATTTGAGTTGCAAATATCGGAATTTTTATAATTTTAATTGAATATTTTAAAAAGCATCTCTCGTAATAAATCCGATTGTGAAATTGCATTTGCACCAACTCCTTTACTTTTCACGTCAATATCTCGAAGTGCTCCAACTATTTGGCTCACTTTTTTCATAGGATAATTTTTCAAAGCAACATCATATTCTTTCATAAAAAATGGGTTCACACCTATTACGGCTGCCACATTTTTTGGGTTTTTATCCTTTAAACCATGATATTTTAAAAGCTGTATAAAAAAACCAAATATTAAACTCGTGGTCACCACCATGGGGTTTTCCTTTGGGTTTTGAGCAAAGTTTTCAGCTATTTTATACGCTTTCAACTGATTGCGCTCTCCAAGTGCTTTTCTAAGTTCAAAAACATTATAATCTTTACTAAAACCTATATTATCCTCAATATGTTGAGGAGTTATTGTACTCCCAACGGGTAAAATAATTTGCAACTTTTCTAATTCATTGTTTATTTTACTCAAATCAGTACCTAAAAACTCTACAAGCATTGCTGTAGCTTTAGGCTCTATCATGTATTTTTTACCAGAAAGTACACGCTTAATCCAATCTCCTACTTGGTTTTCATATAATTTTTTACTCTCGAAAACCAATCCGTTTTTCGCAATAAGTTTGGTTACTTTTTTTCGTTTGTCAACAGTTTTGTATTTATAACACAATACTAAAACGGTTGAAAGCATTGGATTATCGGCATAAGCTTCAAATTTATCAAACGTTCGATTTAAATCTTGAGCTTCTTTTACAATTACAACTTGACGGTCCGCCATCATAGGATATCGTTTTGCAGTAGCAATTACATCCTCAACTGTTACATCTCGTCCGTATAAAACAGTTTGATTGAATCCTTTTTCTTCATCAGACAATACTTTTTCTTCAATAAAATCTGAGAGTTTGTCAATATAATAAGACTCCTCACCCATTAAAAGGTAAATGGGTTTTATAGAACCACTTTTAATATCATTTACAATTTTTATGACTTCGTCCATTTCAATTTAATTCAAGTTTTAATAAGCAAAGTATCTTTTTATCAGAATGGATCTTTAAACTTTACTTTTTAAACTTATTTAATACTTTTGCACCATGCAAATTCTCAATTTTCCACACTACACTTTTCGGTTCAAAAATAGCGAAAATAAAACAGCTATTTTTGATGTTATTCGTAAAAAATTTATAATTCTTACACCTGAGGAATGGGTAAGGCAGCATGTAGTTCGGTTTTTATTGGAACAAAAAGAATACCCCCTTTCTTTAATAAATGTTGAAAAAGTTTTAAAAGTCAATGGCTTACGCAAAAGGTACGATATTGTTGTTTACAATTCTGATGGTACAATCAATATCCTTGTAGAATGCAAAGCCCCTCAAATTAAAATAGCACAAGTCACATTTGACCAAATAGCCCAATACAATATGACATTACAAGCTAACTTTTTGATGGTAACCAATGGATTGAATCACTACTTTTGCCAAATGGATTTTGAAAATGAAAAATATCAATTTCTGAAAGATTTACCCAATTACGGGATACTTTAGCACATAATTACACCATGAAAATAGCCGTTGTTATCCTTAATTGGAATGGAACCAAATTATTAGAACAATTTTTACCCTCAGTAGTACAATTTTCAAAAGAAGCTACTATCTATGTTGCAGATAATGCTTCTACAGATACCTCAATTGCTTTTTTAAAACAAAATTATCCTGAGGTTGTGATTATTCAAAATTCTGATAATTTTGGGTTTGCGAAAGGCTATAACGAAGCACTTCAACAGGTGAATGCCGATGTGTATGCGCTAATCAATTCTGATATTGAAGTAACCGAAAACTGGTTGCAACCAATCCTTGAAACATTCGAAAAAGATACAAATACTGCCATTATCCAACCCAAAATACTAGATTATAAAAGAAAAGATTATTTTGAGTACGCTGGTGCTGCGGGTGGATTTATTGATAAGTATGGCTATCCTTTTTGCCGTGGAAGGTTATTTGAAACTCTAGAAAAAGATTTAGGTCAATATAATGATCACACATCTATTTTTTGGGCTTCAGGTGCATGTTTCTTCATTAGAAGCGAAGTATATAAGGAACTAAAGGGCTTTGATGGAGATTTCTTTGCTCATCAAGAGGAAATAGATTTATGTTGGCGTGCTTTCAATAAAGGATATGGCATACAATATTGTTCTCAATCTGTTGTATATCATGTAGGTGGTGCAACATTACAACAAGGAAACCCCTTAAAAACATTTTTGAATTTTAGAAACTCCTTATTGATGTTAACGAAGAACTTACCTAAAAATCAATTGTTTCCTATTCTATTTACAAGAATGATACTTGACGGAATTGCTGGAGTTCAATTTCTAACTCAAGGAAAAGGAAAACATTTTTTAGCCATACTTAAAGCTCACGCCGCGTTTTATACCCTTTTTAGAAAAAATTTTGCAAAACGAGATACTGTACAAG
>NZ_MTCA01000182.1:0-6284 GCF_002150205.1 Flavobacterium sp. FPG59
CAAAAAAAGAAGTACTTTTAACAAAAATTACAAAAATGAAAAACTTAATTTATATAGCAACTTTTGCTTTAGTATTGTTCAGTTGTCAAAACCAAGCACAACCTAAAAAATCAGAGAAAATTATGAGCACAGCAGTTACAGCTAAAGAAAACATTTATCAGTTTAAAGTAGAAGATTTATCAGGTAAGACTTTTGATTTTAGTACACTAAAAGGGAAAAAAGTGATCATTGTAAACACAGCATCTAAGTGTGGATTAACACCTCAGTACAAAGATTTAGAAGCAGTTTACAAAGAATACAAAGATAAAGGTTTAGTAATTGTTGGTTTCCCTGCAAATAATTTTGCATCGCAAGAGCCTGGAACAAACGAGGAAATTGCAACATTTTGTCAAATGAATTACGGTGTTACTTTTCCTATGATGGATAAAGTTTCTGTAAAAGGCGATGATATGGCTGCTATTTATCAGTTTTTAACTCAAAAATCTAAAAATGGTTTACAAGATTCAACTGTAGAGTGGAATTTTCAAAAATACCTAATCAACGAAAACGGAGAACTAGAAAAAGTAATTTCTCCAAGAGTTTTGGTTACTGATCCAGAAGTAATGAATTGGATCAAAGCATAAGCAGTTATCTAACTTTATACAGTAAAATATTTTAGAAGAGATTTTCAGTAAAATGAAAATCTCTTTTTTTTTGTGGTTTATGTAAGTGTCGAATATTTCATAAACATTGAACCATTAAGAAATTAAGTTACATTAAGAATCAGCACTTAATTTTTCTTAATTTATTAATGGTTTATTTTTCTCTCTAGAATTTTTCATTTTTGAAAATTTCAGCTACAGCAGCTTCGTAATTACGAATGCTTTGTGCTTTTTTAATTTTTTTCAATACTTTGTGCGGATTGGCAAAAGTAACTGAAAAATATTCCCATAAGTGGTACATTTTTAATAAAATATGTGCCTGTCCAGAAAGTGACTCACTATAAATAGCATACAAAGTATCGTGAAAAGCGTTCAATACTTCCATTTTATTAGTAGGATACTCATGCGTATTATTCTTAATCATACTTGGCAAGAAAGGATCTGAGATTAATCCTCTCCCAATCATCCAGTGATCAATACTTGGATAACGTTCTTGCATTTCATGAAACTTCGCTACTGAGGTTATGTCTCCGTTATAATACAATTTATGTTTAGTAGTATCAATACATTTTTGAAATCCATCAAGATCTACTCCGCCTTTGTACAATTGTTTTCCTAAACGGGCGTGGATGGCTATATTTTTTAAGGGATATTTTTCAAGAATAGGAAGTACGTCAATAATTTCTTGAGGAGATTCATATCCCAATCGCATTTTCATAGATACTAGGATATCTGTTTCATTGTGTGCTCTTTCTAGTATGTGATTGATTTTTTCGGTGTTGCTAATCAATCCAGATCCCATGCCAGATTTAGTTACCATCGGGTAAGGACAACCCAAGTTCCAGTTGAGTTCTTTGTAACCAAGTTCTCGTACATACTTAGCAACAAACAAAAATTCATCTGCATCGTTTGTAATGACTTGCGGAATTACTTCTAATTCAAGATTGTTTTCTAAAAGTAAATCGCGTTCATAAGAAGGCTTGATCACTAATTTTCCATTTAGGCGAATATAAGGCGAATAAAAAGTATCAATACCTCCAAAAAGTTTGTTTTGGGCATTTCTAAATCTAAAGTCGGTAAAACCCTGCAAAGGGGAAGAAAGCAATGTAAAACTCATAAGTACTATAAAAATGCAAAGGTACCTTTTTCAAGCCAGTAACGCTAATTAAGGAGTCTTATTCTAAAATCAACTGCATAAACACAGAGTGCAACCAACGGTCAAATTTAAATCCTGATTCTTTGATTATGCCTACCGTTTTAAAACCAAATTTTTCATGAAATTCAACGCTACTATGATTTTCAGAATCAATAACAGCAATCATTGTGTGTAAATTTTGTTTTTTTGCAAGAACTATTAATTCTTCAAGAAGTAATTTACCTATTCCTTTTCCATGATGATCTTGGCTTACATATACAGAATGCTCAACCGTAAATTTATAAGCTTCTCGAAAACGGAATTCACTATACATACCAAAACCTACAACAACTCCGCCAATTTCAGCCACGATCACAGGGAAATTTTTACTCTGTTTATCGGCTAAAATACTCATTTGCTGCTCTAGTGTTCTTGTATTATAATCATACAAAGCTGTAGAGTGTAAAATATTGTAATTTATAATCTCCAAAATTGCTTGAGTATCCTCAGTTTTGTATGCGCGTATCGTAGTTTTCATGGGGTATTTATTTGCTTCAAAAATAGCAAATAACAGTTCAAATTAAAGGAAAAAGACCAGCGAATTTGTAACTTTGTATCAAAGAAATTAGATACAATGATATACCCCAAAATACCTTTGGCGCAAAGCATAATTGAAATTTGCTTAGCCAAGGGAATCACCAACATAATTATTTCCCCGGGTTCCAGAAATGCACCGCTAACTATAGGTTTTGTTAATAATCCTGCTTTTAAATGTTACAGCATTGCTGATGAACGTTGTGCAGCCTTTTTTGGTTTAGGAATGGCACAACAAACGGCACATCCAGTGGCGCTTGTTTGTACCTCTGGATCCGCTTTATTGAATTATTATCCCGCTTTTGCAGAGGCTTTTTATAGTCAAATTCCACTTGTGGTAATCTCAGCAGATAGACCTCAAAGTAAGATTGATATTGGTGATGGACAAACCATTAGACAGGAAAATGTTTTCGAAAACCATTCGTTATACAATGCTAATTTACATGAGGATGTTTCGGCTGAGAATGATCTAAAAATCAACGAGGCCATTAACACGGCTATTTCTCAAAAAGGTCCCGTTCATATCAATGCTCCTTTTGAAGAACCTTTGTATGAAACCGTTTCGGAACTTTCAGTCAAAGTGAATACTTTCGCTTCCGCAAATGCTACGCAGACGATTTCTATTGATGATGTTTCAGAATTTGCAACGATTTGGAACAATGCTACTAAGAAAATGATTTTGGTTGGCGTGAACGAACCGAATGCCGTTAACGAGAAAGTAATTGAGGCTTTCGCCAAAGATGAGTCGGTTGTGGTGTTGACCGAAACGACTTCTAACCTACACCATGATACTTTTATCAATAACATTGACACGATTATTACTCCTTTTACGAATGAAGATTTTGAAAATTTTCGTCCGGAGATTTTAGTAACATTTGGCGGAATGGTCGTTTCAAAAAGAATCAAAGCATTTTTACGCAAATACAAACCCAAACACCATTGGCATATTGACTCTCGGAGAGCGTATGACACTTTTGGTGCTTTAACACACCATTTTGAAGTAAACCCAAATGTGTTTTTTGAAACCTTCCTGCCGCTTACAAACGCAGTAGAGAGTGATTATTTCAAGCAATTAGACGCTGTAAAAGCATTACGAAAGTTAAAAAGCGATATTTATTTAGATAAAATTCCTTTTTCGGATTTTAAAGTATTTGAGAGCGTTATTAAAGGTTTACCAAAGAACAGCCATTTGCAAATCAGCAATAGCTCGGCCATCCGCTATGCGCAATTGATAGACATTCACCCTACAATTGAAGTGTATTGTAACCGTGGAACTAGTGGAATTGATGGCAGTACATCAACAGCAATAGGTGCTGCTGTAGCCAATACAAAACCAACTATTTTTATAACGGGTGACATAGGTTTTTTGTATGATAGCAATGCATTGTGGAACAGCTATATTCCTAAAAATTTCAAAATTATATTGATTAATAATGGTGGTGGAGGAATTTTTAGAATTCTACCGGGACATGAAGAAACGCCAGTTTTTAATACTTTTTTTGAGACATCCCATTGCTTGACCGCCGAACATTTAGCAAAAATGTATGGTTTAGAATATACAATTGCTAGTGATGAGGTAAGTCTAGAAAGTGGTCTGATTGCATTGTACGCACAAAATGAGAAGCCATGTATTTTAGAAGTGTTTACACCTACATTACAAAATGATAGTATTTTATTGCAATTTTTTAAAGAATTAGTGTAATTTTTTTCTTGTTTTTAATACAACTCTAAGATATAATGTTTAATTTTAGTCTGTTATAAACAAAAAAAACAACTAAAAACTTTTATTTATGAGCGCAAGAGAAGAATTAATTGTAAAATACGCAGCAGATTTGAAAGAAAAATGCGGCGTTGATCCAGATATGGATTTATTAACTAAAGTTACAATAGGATGTGGACCGTCAATTTATAATGCTGATTCAGCTACGGTAGCTGGAAGTCAGCAGTCAGAATTGGACACAGTAAAAAACAATTTCTTGATCAAGAAATTAGGACTTGCTGATGGACCAGAACTAGACGCTGCCATTGATGCAGTAATGGAAAAATATGGAAGATCTAATAGAAATAAGTACAGAGCCGTTATTTACTATTTACTTACAGTTCATTTCAAGAAAGAGAGCGTTTACAATTAATCTTTAGATTGATTATAGAATGTATAAAAAAAGCGTTTGTCGAATTGAGACAAACGCTTTGTTGTTAAATCACTTTTTTAATCAAAAACACGAGAATTAGTTTCTATTAAATTGATTTCATTCTTGAAAGTTAACGAATAGGGGTAGGGAAAACAGGTAAACTAGAATGTCCTAAAGCATCAACCGCTTGCACTGCAAAGAAAAAATTATCTTTAGAATACGGAATTTCGGCCTTTGTATCTTTTACAAAAATAGTTTTTTCCCAGTGTTGTGATCCTGTTTCTCTAATAAGGATATTGTAGCCATAAACAGCTTTTCCTTCTGGCGCAGTCCAAAGTAAAGTAGAGAAATTGGTTAAATCTTTTACTTCAATTCCAACATTAGTTGGAGCTTTTGGTGACCACGCTAAGTTACTGAAAGTAGCTAAGTTAGAACAGGTTACTTTTTTCATGTATTCAAAGTCCATGAATTCAGGAAGGTCTCCATACTGAATGTTATTTTCTTTTCGCACATTTTGGTGTTGGTGATCGTAGTTCTCGTTCATTTCACAAAATCGAATCGCAGTAAAACCATTTTGACTAAAAGGAGTATGATCACCACCACGCAAGAAACGGTCGTTTCGGTACACTAGGTTAATATCTAATTGATCAACATATTGGTTGGTTACTGTTTTAATATATCGGGCTAATTGTCTGGATGGGCTATCATTATCGCGATTGGTTGATTTTCGCATTTTTGCTTCGGCTTCTGTTTCTAGATAGGGAATAGTTTCGCTAAAAACACGCACTCTGGTATTGTCACGTAATAAAGTTCCGCTTGACAAACTGTTGCCTATCATGTCATTGTTAAGCATAGCAATCAAATTCCATTTCTTTTCCTTGGCAACATCAGCAAGATGTTTAGCACCATATAAACCTTGTTCTTCACCCACTACAGCCACAAAAATGAGTGTAAAAGGAAATTCTCTTTGACTCATAATTCTGGCCAGTTCCATCATGGCTGCTACTCCTGAAGCATCATCATTTGCACCTGGCGCGTCAGATTTTGCGTCCATGACATCCGAAGCTCTAGAATCTAAGTGACCACTAATTATCATTACGCGATCATCAGTAGGATCAGTACCTTTTAAAGTTGCCATTACGTTTCCTAATTGGCTATCTGTTGCAATTCGTTTTCCATCGGCTTTGATGGTAAAAAAATCAATAACAGAAGTAAGTCTGCCGCCAGATGCCAAGGCATATTTGTCAAATTCTGATTTTACCCAGCGCTGTGCTGCGCCAATACCACGTGTATTGCTTTTGGTGTCGCTCAACGTATGGCGCGTACCAAACGAAACGAGTTTGCGTACGGTAGCTTCCATGTTTTCCGATTTAACTTCGGTCAACATTTTTTTAATTTCGGGATCATCAACTGTAGTTTGTGCAAAAGTTGTAATCGAAAAGCATACAAGTAGAATTAAGGTAGTTATAGGATTTGGTTTCATTAATTGTTTTTTTAATTTCCTCAAAGTTAGTGAAAAAGAAAAATAGTTTTTCACGTCCTTAAAATTTTAGGAATTGTTTGAGGTTAGGAGTATATACCAAGAGATATTTTGCAAATCAGGATTGTACCACTTGGATTTTATTATTTTTATTCATGGATTGTGATGTGTTGTTTGATGACCAGACGGTGAGGTATTTAATTTATAATATTTTTTTATTTTTCATAAAATCCTTTCGTATTTTAATTAATTTGCGGTGATTAATAATTGAATAAAAAGGAATATTTGATTCTCCTCTTCCA
>NZ_MTCA01000265.1:0-3701 GCF_002150205.1 Flavobacterium sp. FPG59
ATCTATAAGTAAAGAAGATGATGATGTTTTGAACAAATTAGTTTCAATTTTTATTGAGCTTTATGATAATAATGCTAAACGCTTAAATTCTAATGCTACAAAAAAAGTTGCCAACTTAATAGCTGGGAAATCGGTAAGTTCTTGTTTAAAGTTTGAATCAGCTATAGGTGCGACAGCAACAGCCTCTAAATTGAGAGCTAGCATTGATACAAAAGAATATATCAGTGACGGTAATAGTGATTGTAAAGCTATTGGATCAGATACTTCGTGTGCTATAGATGGTCATGTTTGTGTTACAACTGTAACAATGGCCTGTTCTAGTTCGTGTAGTTGGTGGAACTAATTTAAATATAAAATATTATGGTAGAAATTCTTTTTATGATTCTTGTGGTTTTTTATTTTGTATTCTGGATTTACTCCTTGTATACGGTTATAAACTTAACAACAGTGTCTTCAGTAACTAAAATGCTTCTTATTCTTTCGCTAATTGTTTTACAACCATTGGGTGTATTAGCTTTTTGGTTGTACAAAATTTTAAGCAATAAAAAAGCTGTCGCAATTTAGAAAGTTCATTATAATTTTTAAGTGTTCCTTAAAACGAATTGTTCATTACAAACCTCAAAAAAAAATCTCTAATTGCTTAATTAGAGATTTTTTTATTTGCGGTATATTTTATTAATGAGCTTCTAGCCAGTCTTTACCGGTGCCAATTTCTACTTCCAGTGGCACTACAAGTTGGAAGGCGTTTTCCATTTCGTGTTTAATCATAGGTTGTATTTTTTCCAGCTCTTCATTATGCACATCAAACACAAGTTCATCATGAACTTGCAATAACATTTTGCTTTTCCAATTTTCACTTTTTAACCTTTTATGAATATTGATCATTGCAATTTTGATAATATCGGCAGCACTTCCTTGAATAGGAGCGTTTACGGCATTTCGTTCTGCGCCACCACGTACGATGGCGTTTTGAGAGTTGATATCTTTTAAATACCTACGACGGCCTAAAATGGTTTGTACATAACCGTGGTCACGTGCAAAGTCTACTTGATCCTGTATATACGATTTTAATTTTGGATACGTTTGGTAATAGGCCTCAATCAATTCGGCACTTTCTTTACGGGTCAAACTAGTTTGATTGCTTAGTCCAAATGCTGATACGCCGTAAACAATCCCGAAATTTACGGTTTTGGCATGACTTCTTTGTTCGCGAGTTACCTCTTCAAGCGGAACGTTAAATACTTTTGATGCCGTAGATTTATGAATGTCTTCGTTGTTTTGAAACGCTTTTATCATATTTTCTTCTCCACACAAAGCTGCAATGACGCGCAATTCAATTTGTGAATAATCGGCAGATACTAGGGTGTGATTTTCATCTCTTGCAACAAATGCTTTCCTAATTTGGCGACCACGTTCCGTGCGTATTGGGATGTTTTGTAAATTAGGATTATTAGAGCTTAACCTTCCGGTAGCTGCTACGGTTTGCATATAGTCTGTATGGATGCGTTTAGTAACGGCGTCAACTTGGTTTGGTAATGCATCTACATAGGTGTTTTGCAATTTCACTAACTGTCTCCACTCCAAGATGTCCTTTACTATTTGATTTTCTGGGGCAAGATAACTCAGTATTTCCTCACCGGTAGCATATTGCCCAGTTTTGGTTTTCTTTTGTTTAACTCCGCCAATTTTTAATTTGTCAAATAAAATATCTCCTAATTGTTTAGGTGATGCCAAATTGAATTTTTCACCTGCAGTTTCATAAATGCTCGCTTCTAGTACTTTGATATCCTCATCAAGTGTTTTTGAAAGCGACTTAAGGAAATCTACATCAACCCGTATACCTTCTTTTTCCATATCGGCAAGTACTTTTACCAATGGGATTTCAATTTCTTCAAAAAGTTTTTTAGTTTCGGTTTGTTCTAGTTCTTGGGTAAAAATATTTTTAAGTTGCCAAGTGACATCAGCATCTTCAACGGCGTATTCTTTTATTTCTTCGAGAGCTACGTCACGCATTGATTTTTGATTCTTCCCTTTTTTTCCAATAAGAGCCTCGATAGATTGAGGTGAATATTTTAAATAAGTCTCGGATAAGATATCCATATTATGACGCATATCTGGATTAATTAGATAATGTGCAATCATGGTGTCAAATAACTTTCCTTTTACTTCTACCTTATAGTTGGATAGAATTTTCAAGTCGTATTTTAGATTTTGACCAATTTTTTCAATGCCTTCATTTTCAAAAAATGGAATGAATTTATCTATCAAAGCTTGTGCTTCTTCTTGATTTTCTGAAAACGGAACATAAAATCCTTTCCCTTTTTCATAAGAAAAAGAAATTCCCACTAGTTCTGCATGTAGTGCATCAAGCCCAGTAGTTTCGGTATCAAAACATACAGAGGTTTGTTTGTTTAAGTTGTTTAAAAGCAATTTTAGACCTAAATCACCTTGAATAATTTGATAGGAATGTTCAGTGTTTGTTAGCGTACTGTAAAATTGATTTCGATTCTCATCTGATGTAGCGTCTTGATCATTCGATCCAAAAAGATCAAATTGATCTTCATTTTTTGTAGACTTCTTATACAGTTTGGCATCTGTTTCGGATCCGTTATTTTGTGTAAGCGGAGATGGATTTTTAAAAATAGCGTCAAATTGCTCAGCCATTCTTCTAAACTCTAGTTCATTGAATAAGGCATCGGTTTTTTCTACATCAGGTGTAGAAAGCTCATAGTCATTTTCATTAAAGACAACAGGGCAATCCAGTAATATAGTTGCTAATGTTTTAGATAACAATCCTTTTTCTTTATTGGCTTCAATGTTCTCTTTCATTTTTCCTTTCAGCTTATCTGTATTTGCTAAAAGGTTTTCCATACTGCCAAATTCTTTTAACAATTTCTTTGCGGTCACTTCTCCTACGCCTGGTAAACCAGGAATGTTATCTGCCGTATCGCCCATCATGCCTAGAAAATCAATAACTTGTTCAGGTCTTTCAATTTCAAACTTAGCCAAGACTTCTGGGACTCCCCAAATTTCAATGCCATTACCCATTCGGGCTGGTTTGTACATAAAAATATTTTCAGATACTAGTTGTGCAAAATCCTTATCAGGAGTAACCATAAAAACCTGGTAATTCTCTTTTTCAGCTTGTTTTGCAATGGTTCCTATTAAATCATCGGCTTCATAACCGCTTACTTCAATAATAGGAATGTGCATGGCCTTGAGTAATTCTTGAATGTAAGGAACCGCAATTTTTATTGCTTCTGGTGTAGCGTCTCTATTTGCTTTATACTCAGGAAAGAGGTCATTTCTTAAATCGCTTCCGCCTTTATCAAATGCTACAGCAAGGTGATCTGGTTTTTCACGTTTTATAACATCCATCAATGAATTCATAAAACCCATAATGGCTGATGTGTCCATACCTTTTGAGTTAATACGTGGGTTTTTGATAAAAGCATAATAGCCACGAAATATTAATGCATAGGCATCAAGTAAGAAAAGACGTTTTTGTTGAGACATAATATATTTTTTGAAAAGTTCAAAAGTACAAAACTTGAATGAGTATGAACCGAAGCTTTTTAATTTTTATGGATTTGTATTTTATGAAATTGAAGTGATAATTTTTAAAGTTAAATATCTTTTAAGATTAAATTATGAAACACATAAAGTAAGAAAAAATACCATTTATCAATAAAATTATGTAT
>NZ_MTCA01000311.1:0-2631 GCF_002150205.1 Flavobacterium sp. FPG59
GTGCTATGATAATAGGTTGTTTTTAAGTAAATTTGCAGCATAAAGTTATACTTTTCTATTATGATAAAAGAAAAAACCAATTCTGCATTGACATTTGAAGATTTCAAAATCGAAGTTTTGAAAGACTATACCACAGCAATAATAAGCCGTGAGTGCAGTTTATTAGGACGAAAAGAAGTATTAACAGGAAAGGCCAAGTTTGGAATTTTTGGTGATGGTAAAGAAGTTCCTCAATTGGCAATGGCCAAAGCTTTCAAAAATGGCGATTTTAGATCAGGGTATTACCGTGATCAAACTTTCATGATGGCAATAGGTGAACTTACAATTCAACAGTTTTTTGCTGGACTGTACGGTCATACCGATATCAAACATGATCCAATGTCGGCCGGAAGACAAATGGGTGGGCACTTTGCAACACACAGTCTTAACGAAGATGGATCATGGAAAGACTTAACAAAACAAAAAAATTCTAGTTCAGATATATCTCCTACTGCGGGCCAAATGCCACGTTTGTTAGGACTTGCTCAAGCCTCCAAGATTTACAGACAAGTATCAGGTATTCCAAATGCTGCAAATTTTTCTAACCAAGGAAATGAAATTGCTTGGGGAACCATAGGTAATGCAAGTACATCTGAAGGATTATTTTTTGAAACAATCAACGCAGCAGGTGTTTTACAAGTGCCAATGGTGATGAGTGTTTGGGATGATGAGTACGGTATTTCGGTTCATGCAAGACATCAAACTACAAAAGAGAATATTTCTGAAATATTAAAAGGATATCAAAAAGAAGCAGATACTAATGGGTATGAAATCTTTAGAGTAAAAGGTTGGGATTACGCTGATTTGATTACTACTTATGAAAAAGCAGCCACAGTTGCTCGTGAAAATCATGTTCCCGTTTTAATTCATGTAAATGAATTAACACAACCTCAAGGACACTCGAGTTCTGGATCACATGAGCGTTATAAAAATGCAGATCGATTAGCTTGGGAAAGAGAATTTGACTGTATTAGACAAATGAAGTTATGGATGATAGCCATAAACATTGCCTCACCAGAAGAGATTGAAGCAATTGACGCTCAAGCAAAAAAAGAAGTTTTAGAAGGTAAAAAAGCAGCTTGGACAGCTTTTCTTGAGCCAATAATTGAAGATCAAAAAGACTTAATAGCACTATTGCAAAAAATTGCAAGTACTAGTGCTCACCAAGAGCGCATCATGCAGTATGCAGGTGAACTAAGTGCTATAAAATCTCCTCTTAAAAAAGAAATCTTGGTTGTAGCTCGAAAAGTACTGCGATTGATTTTGAACGAATCTGGAAAAAATGAACTTTCACAGTGGATCACAAACTATACTAAGAAAGAGCAGATAAACTTCAGCAGCAATTTATTTTCAGAAACAAAGGAAAATATATTTTCATCAAAAATGGCATTACCTACTTATGCAGATGATGCAAAAGAAGATACTGATGGAAGAATGATTTTGCGTGATAACTTTGATGCTATTTTTACTAAATATCCTGAAACATTGATTTTTGGTGAAGATGCTGGAGCAATTGGCGATGTAAACCAAGGTCTTGAAGGAATGCAAGAGAAATATGGAGAACTAAGAGTAGCTGACGTAGGAATTAGAGAAGCAACTATTTTAGGGCAAGGAATAGGACTTGCATTGAGAGGCTTACGACCAATAGCCGAAATTCAATACCTAGATTATTTATTGTATGCGATTCAAATCATGAGTGATGATTTAGCTACTTTACGATATAGAACAGTAGGAAAACAAAAAGCGCCACTAATTATTCGTACACGCGGTCACCGTTTAGAAGGGATTTGGCATTCTGGATCACCAATGGGAATGATCATCAATGCAGTACGTGGTATTCATGTTTTGGTACCTAGAAATATGACTCAAGCTGCCGGATTTTATAACAGCTTGTTAGAGTGTGACGAACCAGCTCTAGTAATTGAATGCTTGAACGGATACCGTTTGAAAGAAAAAATGCCTTTGAACTATGGAGAATTCAAAACTCCAATAGGTGTTATAGAAACTTTAAAACATGGAAACGACATCACACTTGTTTCTTATGGTTCTACGTTGAGACTCGTACAACAAGCTGCAATAGAATTACAAGAAGTTGGCATTGATTGCGAAGTTATTGATTTACAATCACTTTTACCATTCGATATCAATAAAGACATTATCAAAAGTATTGCAAAAACAAATCGTTTACTAGTAATTGATGAAGATGTTCCAGGAGGAGCTTCGGCTTATATCATGCAACAAATTCTTGAGGAACAAAATGCTTATGAATACCTTGACAGTAAACCACAAACTTTAACTGCAAAAGCCCACAGACCTGCTTATGGTACTGATGGAGATTATTTCTCTAAACCATCGGCTGAGGATATTTATGAAAAAGTTTATGATATGATGCACGAAGTAAATCCATTAAAATTTCCTTCATTGTATTAATTTTTTAAATAAGTTAAAAACCAATCTAAATCAGATTGGTTTTTTTTAACCTAATTTTTCTAAAAAAACAATCCTCAACAAAAGTTAAACTCTACCGCACAACTTCCCATTTAATTATTTTTACTAAGAGTAAAATAATTATGATAAAATATAATTGGTTTG
>NZ_MTCA01000096.1:0-10930 GCF_002150205.1 Flavobacterium sp. FPG59
ATTTATAGAAATTATATTTGTAGCAATTGCAAATATGCGTCCTAAAAAACACATTCTTAAATCCACTTTAATTATGCAAATAGACATAGATTTACTTTTTTCTTGGGGCGCTGTTGCGAAAAAATACAAAAAAAACGAAGTAGTTTTTAATGAAGATGAAGTGGCCCATTTTTATTATCAAATTATTGATGGAAGCGTGAGAATGTTCAATTCAAATGACGAAGGAAAAGAGTTCACACAAGGACTTTTTTGTAAAGGAGAGAGTTTTGGCGAACCTCCATTGTTTATTGACCAACCGTATCCCTCGAAAGCAGTTTGCCTTCAAGATTGCACCATTATGAAGCTATCAAAAGATAAATTTTTAAAAATTCTTGATGAATATCCTTTAATTCAAAAATCATTTTTGGTTTTACTTGCCAATAAAATTCATTCAAAATCCAATACTTCAAAAGAGATCATCAACCAGAAACCAGAGTTTAGAATTCTTGCTTTTTTGAACACACACAAAAGAAAATCGGAATGTAATGACCAAAAAGTATTAATTCCTTACACACGTCAGGAAATTGCAAATTTTACCGGTTTGAGAGTCGAAACGGTGATTCGGGTTTTTTCGAAAATGAATGATTGCAACAAAGTTGACATCATCAATCACAAAATATTTTATTAAAAAAAATATGAAATTAAACATACAATTCTGGCTAAAATTTTCGTTGCTAAATCTATGTATTGTAGCCTCGCTTGGGGTTTTAATGCGTTATAAAATTGGTTTTGAATTCCCTTATTTCAATCAAAAATATATATTACATTCTCATTCCCATTTTGCATTTTCAGGATGGATTACCCATACCTTGATGACGTTGATGGTGTATTATCTTCAAAACAAAACCGCAGACTTTCAAGTAACTAAATACCGAAAAATAATTATAGCCAATCTCATTTGTTCCTATGGAATGCTGATTTTCTTTATTATTCAGGGCTACGGAATGATTTCCATCTTTTTCTCAACAGCATCGATTCTGGTTTCTTATTTTTTTGGCTATTATTACATCAAAGATTTAAGAAAAATAGATACCGATTTCGCTGCTCTTAATTGGTTTAAAGCCGCCGTAGTTTTCAATATTATTTCCTCTTTTGGGACTTTTTATCTAGCCTACATGATGGCTAGTAAAAATGTTATTCAGGATTTGTATTTAGCATCTATTTATTATTTTCTCCATTTTCAATATAACGGTTGGTTTTTCTTTGGTTGCATCGGTTTATTTTTTGGTTTTTTAAATCTAAAAAAATCAGAACATTCCTTTTACGAAAATTCCTTTAAGCTGTTTGCTGTTTCTTGTATTCCTGCCTATTTTTTGTCCACACTTTGGTTGGATTTACCTGTTTGGCTTTTCGCAATTTCTGTCTTTGCAGCAGTAATTCAAGTTTTTGCATGGTTTAAACTTCTTTTAATTTTGATACAAAAACAAAAAGAATATTTGAAAAATTTCGCTTCATTGTTACGCTATATTTTACTCTTTTCCTGTTTGGCATTAAGCATAAAATTCATTCTGCAATTAGGTTCAACAATACCATCTTTAAGTCAGCTCGCCTTTGGTTTCAGACCAATAGTTATTGCCTATTTACACTTGGTTTTATTGGCGGTAATTACGTTGTTTCTGTTATTTTACGTTTACGCCAATCATCTAATTATCATTAATAAAAAGATAAAAATTGGTTTGATTCTATTTTCTGTTGGCGTTTTATTAAATGAGTTGGTTCTTGCTATTCAAGGTGTTGCATCGTTCACCTACACAATTATTCCGTATGTAAATGAACTTCTTTTCGTTGTCGCCTTACTCTTGCTTTTAGGAATCGCGTATACTGCATATTTTTCTATCAAAAAAGTTAAAAACAACCCGCCTTTATGATTGAACGCATAGAATAAACAATTGATAATTAAGCACTTTGCTATATTAAACCAAAGTAACCTTAATTATGAAAAAATCAATTCAATTAGTAGCCGTCGTTTGTTTCTGTACCATTTTTGGTTGTAAACAAAATAGCGAAGCTCCATCTGAAACAACAACAGAAAATACAACAACCCAAGGTCCTGGGCAATCTGCCGTGGTTGACGAAACTTCCAGTCCAAACATTGTTCAGACAGCCTCTGGAAGCAAAGATCACTCTACATTAGTAACTGCAGTAAAAGCAGCAGGATTAGTGGATGTATTGAGCAATGCCGGGCCATTTACTGTTTTTGCACCAACAAACGCTGCCTTCGATAAACTCCCAAAAGGAACCGTTGAAGGATTATTAGAACCTGGAAAAAAAGATGACTTGAAAAACATATTAGAATACCACACATACGTTGGGAATCTAAAAACCGAATACATGCAAGATGGAGAGGAATACGAACAAGTAAATGCCGGAAAAATAAAAATCACCAAAGTAGGTGACAAGGTATTTGTAAATGGTTCCGAAATAGTAACTTCAATCCCAACATCAAACGGAATTATACACGTAATCAATGATGTTTTACTTCCAAAAAAATAATATTATTAATTCATTTTGCCAGATTGAAAAAAGCGTAAACTAAAATAGTTCACGCTTTTTTAATGCTATTCAGCCTATTGTTTTGTACATCAATACCCCCGAAATATTCATAGCTCTTTGTTTGATTTCTTCAGCTTTTTCTCCTGTGAATAACTCATCAACAGTTTCATTAAACAAGGCATTCCAATGCTGAAAATGAGCTTCTTTCATTTCACTTTTTTGATGCAACTCTTTGTGCTTACTCATCGGGTTTCCGGTATAATTCCCTTTCGAAAACATAATATTTTCCCAGAAATCATACATTTTAGGCAAATGCTCTTCCCAATTCACCTTGGCTACATCCGTAAAAAAATAACCGATTTTAGTATCTGTTTTTATTTTACCGTAGAAAGTGTTTATCAGCTTCTCAATATCGTTTCTGTTTTTTATATCTGTTTTCATTTCTAGATTTTTTAGCCTTTAAACAATAAACACAAACTGTCTTCCAATGCTTCTACGGAATGTAAAACTGCTACCGGAATTTCTTGTTCATCATAAAGAAAGAGTTCGTTTTGTTGGTTCTCCTCTTTATAAATCACGTTTCCTTTTATCACCAATAATTTGGCAGGAACATCTGTTTTATGCTCCTTAAGAATCATTCCTTTTTTGAAAGCAATCACCATTACTTTAAGACAAGAAGTATTTTGAACCACTTGCGCCACTGGATTAGCGGCATTTTCTAGTTTTTGAAGTATATCTTTAAACATTATAAATCTTTGTTTTTAAATTTAATTAATGAAATGAAAAATGGAATAATAATCCACAAACACAATAACGAAAAAGAAATAAGCAGTCCCAATGATGTCCCGAAAAAATCTTTGAAAATTGCTCCGGTATATCCCATCATCGCCGAAACGTCAAGATGCAGCAAGATTTGAATTCTGGCTAAATCTATTGGACTAAACGCCGTAACAACAATCATTGCTTTCTCGATTGGATAATCTGAAAATTGAAACAACAAATACAAAATTATTCCATCAAAAAGCAGTGCAAAATATAACCAACCCATGATGGCAATCCCTATACCTTTTGCTTTGTCTCTGGTCAATATCGAACTTAAAAATGCCAAAGCCACGAAGACCAACGTAATCAGACAACCTATGACGAGCATCATAATGCCTACACTATTCGGCGCATTGATTAAAAGCGGAATTCCAGCACCAATAAAAAAAGCTAAAACCATTGCTAACGAAAGTCCAAGAAAAAGACTCAGCCAAATTTTCTTGCGTTTAATGGGCTGGCTTAATAAAAGCTCAATAAACTCCGTACTGTTGTACAAATAAATCGTGGCAAAAAGAATGGAAACCAGCGGAACCGTGAATAAAATTATATTCAAAATGGTAAGCAATCCTTTAGCAGAATTATCTTCCAGCCCAAATGAACTCCATGAAAGAATGGCTAAAATAAGGGTATACGCCAGTATAATCTTGTTCTTCAGAATGTCTAGAAAAATGATTTTAATGATTCTGTTCATTGCTTTTGTTTTTTAGAATTTTGGCAATTGCTTTGGATATTTTTTGTTCGTTTGTTGATTCCAATAAATCCGCGATGCTTTGATGAAAATGCACTGTCCCGTCTTGCATGTAAATAATTTGGGTAATCAAATCATCTAATTCGCTCAAAAGGTGGGAAGTAATCAAGATAAGTTTTCCCTTTTCTTTTTCTTTTATAATTTTTACTTTTAATATTTCGGAAGCCAATGGATCTAATCCCGCTGTAGGTTCGTCTAAAATCAACACTTCAGGATTAAACAAAAAAGCCAGTGTAGCACTTACTTTTTGCGTTGTTCCCCCCGAAAGTGTCCGCATTTGTTTGTCGACTATTTTTTCGAGTTGAAATGCATGGACTAAATCCTCATCTAAAACCTGATCCGAATTTCGAATTTGCTTTATCATTTCGATGATTTGCCCAACTGTCATATAATCCGGATAACGGCCTATTTGTGGCATGTAGCCTATTTTTTCCCGATATTTAAATTCCTTTAAAATCGATTTTTCATTGAATAAAATATCTCCTTTAGAAGGAATCACCATTCCCAAAATACTTTTTATCAAAGTGGTTTTTCCACAGCCATTCGGACCAATTAAAGCAATGCATTCTCCTTTTTTAAAAGAAAGATTGACATCATTTAAAACCTCTAATTTTCCAAATTTTTTATATATATTTTTTATTTCAATCATAATGGTAATGAATGCATTAATGGCGAATTGTCAATGAAATTATCTGGGGTTATACTGGGCAACACTTTTTCGGATTTATCCAAAAGTGTGATCATAAAACTCCGGAACAGCAACATCGCCGAGGGATTATTTTCAACTAAAACTGCAAATAAACTCAACGGATGATACGGCACATCGCCGACACCATTTTTGTCTAAATCATATCCTTCGTATTTATCCCAATAATTGGTGTCGAACGTATTTAAAACTAAACTTCCGTTAGTTCCCATATCAAAAGTATTCCCAATAAAATTATTATTTACGATTTCATTATCTACACAACTGGCTTGGATTTTCATCGCCCAACCGTTCGCTTCAAATACGTTCTTTTCAATTCGTATTCGATTGGTTCCTTCCATGTGAATTCCAGAAGTATTTTTAGAAAATTTATTTCCAATGATATGACTATCGGAAATTTCCTTTAGAAATAATCCATAAGCGCCATCGCCCCAATTTTCTTCGAAATAGTTATTGAACATCTTGACATTTTTGGTAAACATTACCGCAACGCCGGCACCGTTATTCTTGAAAATATTGGTAATATACGCGTCGTCATTAGAGAACATAAAATGCAAGCCATAACGGATATTGTTAGTTGAAATATTTCTCCAGATAACGGAATTGGTCACAAATTCAAAATAAATCCCATCCCGATGACCAGAAATAGTGTTGGCGATAATTTGTAGATCCTCACTTTTCCAACAATGAATTCCGTTGCCTATTTGTTGTTCTTCTTTGCCATACGCTACAATGGTATTGTTTTTTATCAGGCAGTTTTTACCATTTTGGATATAAATTCCAAAGAAATTATCGTCTAGAATATTGTTTTGAATAACAACATGGTTTTTATTGTAGACTTTTATCGCACAAGGATCTTCGAGTGAAGCATACCCTGATTTTATCACTTTAAAACCTTGTACAATCACACTATCCGCTTTAATGGAAAGTACTTCATACTTCTTTTGTCCATCTAAAATTGGATATTCTACACCCAGAAAAACAATTCTTTTATCAATAACAATATTGCCTTCTCGATAAACACCTTTATGAACTAAAACCGTGTCACCTATTTTAGCCAAACTAATAGCTTTTTTTATTGATTTTACAGATTTATTAGCGCCAACTTCAATTACATGCGCATGAAGGAATGACGAAAAAAACAGAAATAAGTAGAGCAATTTTTTCATTATTTTTTTAAAATTAAACCGTCTGAATTTAATTAAGAAAACACACTGTACTTAATTTTTTACTGATTCAAAAAACGACTGGTTTATTTTGCAATTATAGCTTCCCAAGTAATTGGTTTTGCTTTAAATTTTATTCCAAATTCCTTTGCATCATTTTCAGAAGAAAAAGCTATAACCCCACCTCTCATCGGACTTTGAATAGTTCCTTCAGAGATAAAAAAAGCAGTTTTAGCAGGAATCAAGACATTGTCTTGCACATAATCACTCACATAATAAGCGGCTATTTTTGTATTAGCATTTTCTTTTCCATACTGTATCATGCACATGATGTCATCAAATTTGAAAACTCTGCCTTTTTCACTAATCACTTCTGCCGCGTATTTACCATCGGCGATCGTCATTTTACAGAAATCGCACGTGTCAACGTTCAATTTAATGGGAACCACTTCTGTTTTGGCACAAGAAAAAAAAGAAAAAGTTAAAAAGACTAACAACACTGCTGTTGTATTTGATTTTTTAAATCTGTTTAACAAATTAGTTTCTTTGATTACTGCGATAAACAGTAATAATCCTGCAGCAATTAACATCCATCCTCCAGTATCTGGAATAGAATACGCACCAAAATTTAAAAGTTGTTTGTAACCTAATAATGGTGGCTGATATGACATTCCTGGCACTTGAATTGCAGCATTAGGGTCCAAATTATGTCCGTATTCATAGTTCCATCGGTAAAAATCGACTCCTGCTAATATCCCAAAAAGAATAAAAGATATAAATAAAGCATAAAGTCCTTTTTTCATAGCAATTACCGCAACTGCCAAAGCACACAATGCAAAAAAAACAATAATATAAGGCAGTACAGTAAATTCTATAAAATCCTCTTTATGCAGGGTTTTCATACCAATATAATGGTTCAATCCATTAATAATATCGACATCACCCGCAATTTTATCAGCATGCAACAGCAGTACTAAACCTTCAGGATATTGAGGAGCTGACAATTCAATTCTCCACATTGGAACAAAAACCGACGACACTAATAATGCCATCACAACCAAAAGCATCACTTTTGAAAGCGTTGAAATTTTTGAATTATTCATGATTTTTTTATTAAAAAAGGGAACAAACTAGATAATTTGTTCCCTCTTGATTTTGAAGTGATTGCTATTTAGCTGGCAAATTCGTTCCTAGACTAAATGTTATTGGAACATTACTTCCTGCAGGAGACACTCTTAAATATCCTGACATTTCTTGGTGTAGTGCACTACAAAAATCAGTACAATAAAATGGAAATATCCCTATTGTTTTTGGTATCCACTTCAAAGTAGCTGTTTCACCAGGCATAATTAATAGCTCGGCATTATCAGCACCTTTGATTGCAAATCCGTGTGGAACATCCCAATCCTGTTCAAGATTAGTAACATGGAAGTATACTTCATCTCCTAGTTTTATTCCTTCGATATTATCAGAAGCAAAGTGAGAACGTATAGAAGTCATATACACATGAACTTTGTTTCCTTCTCTGACTACTTTAGCTTCTTTTTCACCTTTGGCAACATAAGGATGATTGTTTTCTTCGATTTTATAAAATTTCAACTGACCATTGTTTCTGATTAAATCAGCTGGTGCAGATTGTGCATAATGCGGTTCTCCAGTGGTTGGATAATCCAATAAAAGTTTCATTTTATCACCACTAATGTCAAATAATTGTGCACTTTGCGCTAATTCTGGTCCTGTTGGTAAATATCTATCTTTAGTGATTTTGTTGTAAACAACCATATATTTTCCAAATGGTTTTTTACTGTCTCCACCAGGAATAGAAAGATGTCCAGGAGAATAATAAACAGGTACTCTGTCTAAAATTTTCAATGATTTAATGTCCCATTTCACAACTTCTGACGAAACGAAAAACGTAGTATATGCATTTCCTTTTCCATCAAACTCAGTATGTAAGGGTCCTAGACCTGGTTTTTTAACTTCACCATACAATGCAGCCTCATATTTTATAACGGGAATACCTTCGTAGTCGCCATCATATTGTTTTTTGGCAATCGCATTTTTCATTTTGTCAAAACTAAAGACCGGAATCAAAGCCGCTAATTTCCCACTTCCTACAATATATTCTCCTGTAGGATCTACATCACATCCGTGAGGTGATTTTGGACAAGGAATCAAATAGCAAATATCTTTTAACATTTTAGAATCCAACACTAATACTTCAGTTCTCATTTCAGATTTTGCAGTATGCGTTTTTTCATCCCAAGTATTATGAGCATATTTAGCTTTAATTTTTTTACCTTTTCCCGCTTTAATGTACTCTTCAGCTTTTTTCCAGTTTACAGCCATAATAAAATCTTTGTCGTTCTTTGAAGCGTTAACTTCCAGCAAAGTATTGGCTTGTTCTGAATTATAGCAAGAGAAGAAGAACCATCCGTGAGATTTGCCTTTACCAGCATGACTTAAATCCCAGTTTAAACCAGGAGTTTCAATTTGGAAAGCAATATCCATCTGACCTTCCTTACCTACTTTTACAAAACTCAAATATCCTTTGAAATTTTGTTTGTAAGTGTTAATAGGAACATCACCATTGGCATTATCAGGAGGAACGCTAAATCGGGTTCCTGCAACAACGTATTCAGTATTCTCAGTAATAAATGGAGAAGAATGATTTCCAGCACTGTTTGGCAATTCAATTATTTCAACCGTTTTAAATGTTTTCAAATCAACACGTGCAATTCTGGGCGTGTTATTAGCATTAGCGAAAAGCCAACGACCGTCAACCTCACCGTTAGTCTGAGACAGATCTAAATGGTGCTGATCATCCCAAGGCACATAGCCGTGAGAAGTATTCAACATTGGTTTGGTTTCTTCGCTATATCCATAACCACTTTGCGGGTCTTGAGAAAATACTGGAATGACTCTCAATAATCGTGCGCTTGGTAAACCATAAACACTCACTTGTCCACTAAAACCTCCTGAAACGAAATTATAGAATTCGTCATATTTTCCCGGAGCAACATAGACTTTTTGAGCAGCGTCGCCACCTACGGCATCAGCTGTATCTTTAGGTCTACAAGAGCCAAAAAATGCACTAACCAAAACGATGGAAAGACTTGTTTTTATAAAAATATTGTTCATTTTATTTTGAGTTAAATTATTTTACTCCGTCATTTTTACGCATATATTCCAACAAGTTTCTTGCATCGGTATCGGTCAAGGCTTGATTTGGCATACGAACTAAACAAAGTTCTAACTGTGCTTGAAGTTTTGGATCTTTATCAATCATTGGATCTGGATTAGTGATAAAGTTCATAATCCATTCTGGTTTTTGTCTCTCAGTAACTCCTTTCCATCCTGGACCAACTAATTTTTCATCAGTCAATTTATGACAAGAAGAACATTTAACGGATTGTATTTTTTCTCCTTCGGCAGCCATTGCCTCATCCAACTTAGCACCTAAATCCACTGAGGTGTGTTTTCCGATACCTCTGTTTGGATCATAAGTTGCAGCATCTGCTGCGGAACCTTCCGGTGCGGCCATTCCTTCATCAGATGAAGTGGTTGGTGTAAAATCCTCCTCAGGTTTGTTTTTTTTATCACCACATGAAGTTAACATTACGAATGCAACTACAAAAAAAGTTAATTTGTACATAAATTTGTTTTTAGAATTGTTTAACAAATTTGCGATTAGATTAGTGAATTAATTATGACTTGAATCATACTTATAGAACTATTTTCCAGATTTCTCTACCTGTACTTGGAAAACCAAACGATAAACTTTTGTTAACGATTAAACTTTTAAAACCTATCCTTGTCTTATATCTATAAAAAGTAAAACAATACAAAATGAAAAAATTATTCATCGCTGCATTATTAGTTGTCGGAATCACAAGCTTTGCACAAGAAAGAAGAGCAACTACAGAAAGAGCCAAAATGGAACAAATGACTCCTGAACAAAGAAATCAGTTGCATTTGAAAAAAATGACTTTAGAATTAGATTTGAATGCTTCTCAACAAAAAGAAATGAGTAAAGTTATTGCTGAACAAAGTAATAAAAGAGAAGCTAAAATGGTGGAACGAAAAGCAACTAAAAATTCAGCTAAAAAACAGCTAACCGCTGACGAACGTTTTGCTCAAAAAAATCAAATGTTAGACGAGCAAATTGTGATGAAAGAAAGAATGAAAAAAATACTTTCAGCTGACCAATACAAAAAATGGGAGGACATGAAAGGAAAAAGACATCACGGAATGAAAAAAAGAATGATGCACCATAAAGATGGAAAACCAGCAAAAATGGTTGATAAAAAATAATCCTTCCACTTGAAATATTTCATCTTAATTCATAGAAAAGCCCAAAATGAACATGCCCCAAAAAGTTAGACACTATTTGTGGCATTTTTTTTATTAATATGTTTTCGAAACTTTATCTATCGCTCGAATGGTAAAATCTAAATTCTCATACGTTAATGCATTGGTAATAAACCACGTTTCATAAGCGGATGGCGCAATATAAATTCCTTCATACAATAACCGTGAAAGAATTTTTTAAAAGTTCAATTATCGCCTTTTGCGGCAGTTTGAAAGTCTACAACAGGAGCAGCGTCAAAATGAACCGAAATCATTGAGCCAAAAGTGTTGATTGTAAAGACAACATTATTGGCTTTCAAAAAAAGTCAAGTTCTACTTTATGTTTTTCAATAAATAAGTTCCATGTTGTGGGTTGCTTACCCGTAATTTCATAAAAATTTTCACTGATGTTAGCTTGCTTTTATAAGCCATTTTAAATGCCGTGAGAATACAGCGAATGAAGTTTTAAATCTGAAATAATTTAAGAAGCGCCCCTTAATAAGGGCGTTCTTTAGAATATTTATGATTTTTTTGGAGGTGTTTTTCCTTCTCCAAAACAAGAACCGTAAACAGTACAAGATTTTTTCTCATTAGAGACTAGAATTA
>NZ_MTCA01000019.1:0-27419 GCF_002150205.1 Flavobacterium sp. FPG59
TTTAACATCTTACTTCTAAAAAAAAATTCAATTTGCAGCTTCAAAACGAAGGCATTAAATACAAGGTTTTAAAAAAGATATAATGGAAGAAAATACGGGGACTTTAGACATAAGAGCTATCAATGAAAAAATAGAAAGAGAGAGTGCGTTCATAGATCTTTTGACTATGGAAATGAACAAAGTCATTGTGGGTCAAAAACACATGGTTGAGCGATTGTTGATTGGGCTTTTAGGGCAAGGTCATATTTTACTTGAAGGTGTGCCTGGACTTGCAAAGACTCTTGCCATAAACACTTTGGCGCAAGCCGTTCAAGGATCTTTTAGCAGAATCCAGTTTACTCCAGATTTGCTTCCTGCGGATGTTGTGGGTACTATGATTTACAACATCAAAGCAAATGAATTTTCTATAAAAAAAGGCCCTATTTTTGCCAATTTTGTTTTGGCAGATGAGATCAACCGTGCTCCAGCCAAAGTACAATCAGCATTACTTGAGGCGATGCAGGAAAAGCAAGTAACCATTGGTGACACTACTTTTAAACTGGACAGACCTTTCTTAGTATTGGCAACACAAAACCCAGTAGAACAAGAAGGGACATATCAATTGCCTGAGGCTCAAGTGGATCGTTTTATGTTGAAAACGGTTATCGATTACCCTAAGATGGAAGATGAACGCCTTGTAATTCGTCAAAATCTAAAAGGAAGCTATGAAAAAGTAAATGCTGTAGTATCTGTTGAACAAATTTTGCGTGCGCAAGAAGCCGTAAGAGAGGTGTACATGGATGAAAAAATTGAAAAATACATTTTGGATATTGTGTTTGCAACGCGTTATCCTGAAAAATATAAACTAGCTGATTTAAAACCTTTAATCAGTTTTGGAGCTTCTCCTCGTGGAAGTATCAATTTGGCGAATGCCGCAAAATGTTATGCTTTTATCAAGCGCCGTGGGTATGTTATTCCTGAAGATGTTCGTGCAGTTGTGCATGATGTGTTACGCCACCGTATAGGAATTACGTATGAGGCCGAAGCAGAAAACGTTACGTCTGTTGACATCATCAATAAAATTGTAAACGAAGTAGAAGTACCTTAAAAATTAGTTTTCAGTTTTTAGTTACAGTGTACAAGATATGACTTGTACACTGCGACTGAAAACTGCGACTGAAAACTAAAAAAAATGGATACAAAAGACCTCTTAAAAAAAGTTCGAAAAATAGAAATTAAAACCAGAAGATTGAGCGATCACATCTTCTCGGGGGAATATCATACCTCATTTAAAGGACGCGGAATGACCTTTAGTGAGGTGCGACAGTACCAATATGGGGATGATATTCGAGCAATTGACTGGAATGTAACCGCAAGATATAATGAAGCACACGTAAAAGTTTTTGAGGAAGAACGAGAGCTGACCATGATGCTAATGGTAGATATCTCGGGATCAGAAAGTTTTGGTTCTAAAAATCAATTTAAGAAAGATATTGTTACAGAGATTGCGGCAACTATGGCTTTTTCAGCTACTCAAAACAATGATAAGATTGGATTAATTTTGTTTTCAGACCAAATAGAATTGTATATTCCGCCAAAAAAAGGAAGGTCGCATGTATTAAGAATCATTAGAGAGTTGATAGAGCTTGAGCCAAAGAGCAAAAAAACAGATTTAGCGCAAGCCTTAAAGTTTTTATCAGGAACCCAAAAAAAGAAAGCAATAGTCTTTGTTATTTCTGATTTTATGGCAAGCGGTTATGAACAAACACTAAAAATTGCTGCCAAAAAACATGATGTTACTGGAATACGAGTATATGATATTCGGGAAGAAAAAATGCCAGATTTAGGAATGGTTCCTATGCTGGATGCCGAAACAGGTGCTATTGAGTTGATCAACACAGGATCTAAGGCAGTTCGTACTAGTTATGAGAAACACTACCATGATAAGGTAAATTATTTTAAGGAAACGTTTAGTAAATCAGGTTCAGGTGTGGTGAACACAAGAGTTGATGAAAGTTATGTGACTAAGTTGCTGAGTTACTTTAAATCGAGGTAATAAAATCAGATTTTTGATAAAAAATAAATAGAAGTTTCGGGCTTAAATAGGGCATTACAAATTGTTTACCTGCAATCAAAAATCAAAAGAGGTTCAATAATACAACATGAAAAAACATTTATATCTACTACTATTGCTGCTTTCTACGGCTGTTTTTGCACAACAAAAGCAAGTGGTTACAAGTATTGATACAATAAAAAATAAGATTGGTGCCGAGTTTAAGTTGTCCATAAAAACAACGGTAGATTCGTCAAGCCGAGTAATTTTTCCAAAATCGAGAAACTTTGGCGCATTAGAAGTCATTCAGTCTTATCCAGTTGATACCGTTAAAATAGACGGTAGGTATGAATTGACAAAAAGATACGGACTTACCCAGTTTGATTCTGGGAGGTATGTTATTCCTAGGTTTAAAATTTTCATCAACAACCAAGCCTTTCTTACAGATTCACTTTTAGTTGAAGTTGCCAATGTGCAAGTGGATACGCTAAAACAAAAAATGTATGACATTAAAGACATTGCTCCAGCAGAGGAGACTATGGGTAACTGGTGGAAATATGTTTTGGCAATTCTAGTACTTGCTGGGATAGCTGTATTGATTTATTGGTTTATAAAAAAGCGTCAGGAGAAAAAATTACAAGAAGAAGTTTTTAAAACTCCTATTGAAAAAGCAACAACATTACTAGATACCCTAGAGCGAAAAGAACTTTGGCAAAAAGGAGAAGTCAAGGCTTATTATAGTGAATTAACGGATATTGCCAGAAATTATATCGAAGAAGCGATTGAAATTCCAGCCATGGAAAGCACAACATCTGAGTTGATTCAGGGATTAAGAGCGGCTTCTGTCAAAAAGAAAATGACACTTTCACAGGAAATTATTGAAAATCTGGAGCGTGTTTTAAAACAAGCCGATTTAGTAAAATTTGCCAAATCAAAACCTCTTGATTTCGAAATAACAGAGGATCGCAACAAAATTCAAAAAGTTATTTTAACGTTAGATAAATCAATTCCAGTTGAGGTTCCGCTTGAAGAAGAATTACTTTTAAACGAAGCTCAAAAACAAAAACAAATTGAATTGCAATTACGCAAGCAAAGAAAAAAACGCATACAAACCGCGATTGCAAGTGTCGTTTTTCTTGTAACGGCCGTGACCACTTATTTTATTGCAACTAGAGGTTTTGATTTTGTGAAAGACAACATTATGGGTCACCCTACAAAGGAATTATTAGAGGGCGAATGGGTGAAAAGTGAATACGGAAATCCTGGTATTATCATTGAAACTCCAAAGGTTTTAAAACGTGTAGATCTTACCAAAACGCTTCCTAAAAACGGAATGGCATTGATTAAAGAAATGCAATCTTTTGGTTATGGTAGTATTGTAGATCGGTTTTATGTAATGGTATCTACATTAAAATTTAAAGCCGAAACTCAAATTGACTTGGCCAAATCAATGGACGGTGCTTTACAATCTCTAGAAGCACAAGGAGCACAAAACATGATTGTCAAGCAAGAAGAATTTGAAACGCCAGAAGGTGTAAAAGGATTAAAAGCCTACGGAACTTTTTCTCAACTAGACAGCCAAAACAAAACTACAGCACGAATGTATTATGAGGCACTATTGTTTAGTCAAGAAGGCGGTTTGCAACAAATTTTAATTTTTCATGAAGAAGGAGATTCTTATGGAAATGAAATTTCGGAACGGGTTTTAAATACTGTCGAATTAAAACAAGCAAGTAAATAATGGAGAAAATAACGTTTTTAAACCCAGAATTTTTTTGGTTGTTTGTATTAATCCCAGTTGTTATTTTTTGGTTTTTCCAAAAAAATAAGCAGCAATCGGCTACCTTGAAAATGAGTTCATTGGAAGGATTCAAAGGTTCAGAATCATTTTTGACCAAGTTAAAACCCATGTTAAACGTGTTGCGAGTACTCTCCTTATGCTCATTAATCGTTGCATTGGCACGACCAAGAACGGTAGACATTAGCAATAAAACGAAAACTACAAAAGGGATTGATATTGTAATGGCAATTGACGTATCAGGGAGTATGCTTGCCAAAGATTTGAAACCTAATAGGATGGAAGCCCTCAAGAGAGTAGCTGCCGATTTTGTTCAAGAAAGACCAAATGACCGAATTGGGCTTGTAGTTTATGCCTCTGAAGCGTATACAAAAACACCAGTAACCAGTGATAAAGCTGTTATTCTTAATGCCATTAACAGCATTAAATATGACAATGTTTTGCAAGACGGAACCGGAATTGGTATGGGACTAGCAACTGCAGTAAACAGATTAAAAGACAGTCAAGCTAAAAGTAAAGTGGTTATTTTATTGACAGATGGTGTAAATAATGCCGGATTTATTGAGCCAGAAACGGCATCTGACATTGCTAAACAATACGGAATAAAAGTGTATACGGTAGGAATTGGTACTAATGGTATGGCAATGTTTCCATATGCTATTGCGCCTAATGGAAAATTTTTGTTCCAGATGATGAAAGTGGAGATTGATGAGCAATTAATGAAAAATATAGCTAAGAAAACCGATGGGAAATATTTTAGAGCCACAAGCAATAATAAGTTAGCCGAGATTTACGCATCGATCAATAAACTAGAAACTACAGAAATAGAAGAACTTAAGTTTTATGATTATGATGAAAAATTCAGACCGTTTATCTGGCTTGCTGGATTTTTAGTATTGCTGGAAGTAGGATTAAGAAATACGGTTTTTAGAAGCTTTGTATAATGACAGTCGCTCTCACAGTTTTCAGTTCAAAACTATAGCGGAATACTGCGACTAAAAGTAAAAAAATGGAATTAGACGAAAAAAAATATTTATACCTCTTATTGATACTGCCTCTAGTAGTGTTGGTTTTTTTATTCAATTTATATTGGAAAAGAAAAAAACAACGCGAATTTGGTGATTTAGAAATGGTAAAAAAACTGAGTCCAGACAGCTCCATGTTTAAACCTGTTCTAAAAATTGTAATTCTTATTTTAGCTTTACTAGGGCTTATTATTGGTCTGGTAAACCCAAAGATTGGAACTAAAATGGAAACGGTAAAACGCGAAGGAATTGATATTGTTTTTGCTGTGGATGTCTCCAAAAGTATGCTGGCCGAAGATATAGCGCCAAGCCGATTGGACAAAAGCAAGCAAATTGTTTCGCAAATTATCAACCAGCTTGGTAGTGACCGAATAGGAATTGTTGCCTATGCCGGGAGCGCTTTTCCAGTGTTGCCCATCACTACGGATTATAGTGTGGCTAAAATGTTTTTACAAAGCATGAATACAGATATGGTTTCCTCTGTAGGGACATCATTTAATGAGGCTATCAAGTTATCATCTACTTATTTTGATGACAAGAAAACGAGCAAGCTTTTAATTATGATTTCAGATGGAGAAGATCATAATGAAGGTGCAGAAGCTGCTGCAGAAGAAGCCGCTAAACTAGGAATTAAAATTATCACAATAGGTGTAGGAACCGAAAAAGGAGGTACAATTCCACTAAAACGAAACGGTGTTGTTGAAGGTTTTAAAAAAGACAGCAATAATGAAGTTGTAATTACAAAGTTGGTGCCTGAAAGTTTAACATTGATTGCAAAAACCACAAAAGGAGGGTATGTAAACGGAAATAACACAAAAGAAGTTTTAGAATATGTCAAAAATGCACTAAACAATATTCAAAAAACCGAATTTGAAGCTACGGAAATGGCCGATTTTCAATCGCAATTTCAATGGTTTTTAGGCTTTGCCTTTTTGTTGTTATTTGCAGATGTTTTTCTATTGGAAAGAAAAACAAGTTGGGTTAAGAAATTGGATTTATTTAACGAGAATAAATAATTATTTTCAAAAGGTTTTCAAAACCCTTTGGACATAGAGCTACAATAAATGAAAAGATTTAAAATAATTATAGTTGCTTTTTTAATCAGTGCTTTTTGCGGTACAGCTGGATTGCTTGCGCAACAAAAAGACCGAATTTTGCCCAAAGCAAACCAAGAATATACGGACAATAAATTTGCGGATGCTGAAGCTAATTATCGGATTTCGGATTCAAAATTCCCTAATAAAGCTGCTGCGCCTTTTAATCTTGGAAACAGTATCTACAAACAAAAACAGTCTAGTGAAGCCAAATTTGCTTTTGCGAAAGCCTTAAAAAATTCGAAAACAAGACCCGAAAAACACCGTGCTTTTCATAACCTAGGAAATGTATTTATGAATGAAAAGGATTATACGCAAGCCGTAGAAGCCTATAAAAATGCGTTGCGTAATGATCCAAAAGATGAAGAAACACGTTATAATTATGCCTTGGCCAAAAAAATGCTAAAAGACAATGCGCCGAAGGACGACAAGAAAAAAGACGATAAGAAAGATAAGGATAAGGATAAAAAAGACGATAAGAAAGACGGAGAAAAAGATAAAAAAGACGACAAGGAAAAAGATAAAAAGGACGACAAAGGCGATCAGGATAAGCAAAATAAAGATTCGAAACCAAATGAAAAAGGAGAGCCTAAACCTGCACCAGGAGGAATTTCTAAAGAACGTTTAGAAAATCTTTTAGACGCTGTAAATAAAGAGGAAAAGAAAATTCAAGACAAGGTAAATGCCCAAAAAGTAAAAGGAAAACCAGTTAAAACAGAAAAAGATTGGTAATTCAATTAGAGATTTTGAAAATGAAAAAATACATTGCAGCGATTGTTTTATTAGTGTGTAGCACGCTGAGCGCTCAGGTTCAGTTTGAGGCCAGAGTTAGCAAAACTACGCTAGGTTTGAATGAAAGATTGCGTATTGATTTTATGATGAATGTAGATGGCGATAACTTCGTGCAGCCATCTTTTGATGGTTTCAGAATTATTGCCGGACCTAGTCAGCAAGTGAGTCAGTCATGGGTAAACGGGAGAAGCTCTTTTGAAAAAGCATATTCTTATTTTTTGGTGCCCAATCAAAAAGGAACTTTTGTAATCAAGGCGGCGGCTATTGAGTACAACGGGCAAATTTACAAAACAGCACCTATAAAAATAACGGTTACTGCAGCTACAGAGCAGCCTAGAGATCCTAACGATCCTCAAATTTCTGGTGATGAAAACTTATATTTGGTTGCTGATGTTTCTAAAACAAATCCATATCTCAATGAACCAGTTACGGTTGTATATAAATTGTATTTTGCAAACATTGGCATTACAAATCTTGGAGAAACAAGTAAACCCAAATACAATGATTTTTGGAGTCAAAACATTGAAATAAAACAACTAGTTGCCGAAGAAGGCATTTTTAAAGGTCAAAATTTCAGGTATATTGTTCTCAAGAAAGTAATATTGTATCCTCAAAAATCGGGTAGACTTAAAATTGAGCCACTTTCCTTAACTGTTGATGTGCAATTGCCTACGAATCGTAGAGATATGTTTGGTAGAATGCTACTCACCGAAACTACAAAAAGAGTTTCGGCTGGAGCCAAAACAATAAACGTAAAACCACTACCTGAAGCAGGCAAACCAGATGATTTTACCGGTGCAGTGGGTAATTTTGATTTTAAAGTTACTCCATCAAAAACTAATTTAAAACATGGTGAAAGCCTAGATTTGGTTGTGAGCGTTACCGGAAAAGGAAATTTAAAACTATTTAGTTTGCCAAAACCCGTAGTTCCAAATGCTCTGGAAATGTATGATGCCGTTCACAGCGAAGACATTAGCACACCGCTATCTGGAATGGCAGGAAAATCAGTTGATAGTTATGCAATAGTTCCGCAATATAAAGGGAATTATCCGGTAAAACCAATGCAGTTTTCATATTTTGATTTAAGTTCTGGAACCTATAAAACCTTGCGTTCACCAGAAATCATGATACATGTACTTGATGGGCCTACACCTGTAGATTCTACTGCTACAAAGGGTAATAAAAATAAAATTGCGACTGTAGAAGAATTTAAAAACATTAAGTCAAAGACTAATTTTGTTCCAATAAATAAGAAAGATTTTTTAGGTTCTAATATGTTTACGGGGTTGTTATTGCTTCCTTTTTTATTGATCCCGCTGATTGTGTTGTTCAAAAAGAAGAAAGAAGCTATGGATGGTGATGTTGCTGGAAACAGAGTCCGCATGAATAACAAGCTGGCCAAGAAATATTTATCAGAAGCCAAGAAACAAATCAACAATAAAGAACTTTTTTATATTGCACTTGAAAAAGCGATGCATAATTTCTTGAAAGCCAAATTAAATATTGAAACTTCAGAAATGAGTAAGGATAATATTCAAGAATTATTGTTGTCTCGTAATGCAAATCCAGAAGCGGTAACCGATTTTATTACACTTACTGAAAATTGTGAAATAGCGCGTTATTCACCTTCATCAAGTGTCACGATTCAACAGGATTTTGACAAAGCGGTAGTTATAATTTCGGATTTAGAAAAACAAATTACTTAACCACTAAGGGCACAAAGAAATCACAGAGTACACAAGTTTTTACAAAAGATAATGACGGAGAACGAAATATCAAAAATTGTATTTGAAAGTGCTTTAAAAGTTCACAAAGCTTTAGGTCCCGGACTGCTTGAAAGTGCTTATGAAGAATGCTTATTTTATGAAGTTAAAAAAAGTAATTTAAAAGTAGAAAAGCAGAAAGCGCTTCCTTTGATTTATGAAGGGGTAAAGTTAGATGTGGGTTATAGGATTGATTTGTTAATTGAAAATAAGTTTATCGTTGAGGTAAAATCTGTTGAAGCTTTGACGGATGTTCACTTAGCTCAACTGTTAACCTATTTGAGATTGTCAGATTGTAGATTAGGATTACTAATTAATTTTAATGTTAAATTGCTAAAAGAAGGCGTAAGAAGAGTTATAAATGGAGCACTTTAAATAGTGATCTTAGCGAAATCTTTGTGACCTTCGTGTTTAAATTGTTATGAAAAACATACTGTACATATTTTTATTTTCAACCCAATTTTTCTTTGCCCAAAGTGGTTTTGAGAATGGCAACGCGTTCTATGCAAAAGGAAAGTATACTGAGGCTGCAGCGGCTTATGAAAGTGTTTTAAAAAACAACCAACACTCATCAGAGTTGTATTTTAATTTGGGTAATGCCTACTATAAGCTCAATCAAGTTGCGCCTGCTATTTACAATTATGAGAAAGCCCTTGTACTAAATCCAGAAAACGTTGAGGCGGCAGGTAACTTAAAATTCGCCCAAAAAAGAACAATTGATGAGTTTAAGGTGATTCCTAAAGTAGGCTTTGCAAAACTCATACAAGACTTCACGGGACAGTTTGACTATGACGTTTGGGGTAAAATAGCTATCGGTCTTTCATTTTTATTTTTTACGTTCTTTTTAGTGTATTATATTTCTCGAAAACCACTTTTAAAAAGAGTTTTCTTTACCGGAATGAGTGTAGCTTTTGTATTGCTTCTGGTTGTACTTTCGGCTGCATTTTTTGAGAAAAAGTATTATTATTCTGAACGACCGGCGATCGTTTTTGCCGAAAAAACAGATGTGAAAAAAGAACCGAGAGAAGGCGGAAAACCTTTGCTAGCAATACATGAAGGAGCCAAAGTCTACGTTTTTGAAACTATTGGAAAATGGAAAAAAATCCAACTCACAGATGGAACTTCTGGTTGGATTGAAAGTAGTACTATTAAGGAAGTGAAATAGATTATTCTTTACTTTTTTTCTTCAAACTACTGTACCATTCTTGTAGGGAAGGGTAGAGGTAAGCAGCAGTTTTTTGAACGGGATTGTAAAATATGGATTTGTCAAGTGTTTCTTTCTTGACCAAAATATGATTGTAATTTATTTTTTCAAAAATTGAAAATACAATTCCTAAGATTAAAACGGTTTTTAATATTCTAAAAAAACCACCACCTATAGAATTTGCCCATCCCAAGAAAGCAAAACTCGCTATCCCAGTAAGGAATTTACCTAAAAATGTTACTGCTACAACAACGATTAAAAACGTAATCATAAACGCTATCACTTGGATGGTATTTGGATTCCAGTTTACAAATCCCGAAATGATTTCTTTTGTAAAAAATGAAAATTTAATAGCTAAATAGATTCCTAATATTAACGAAACTAAGGAAGCTAGTTCAACAAAAAGACCATTTTTTAAACCTTTAAATCCAGCAAAAGCTAGTAAAGCACCCAATATAATATCTAGAAAACTCATAAAAACAAAAATATAGCGATTTAAATAAAGAACAAAGATAAAAGAATTGTTGACTATCAATTGCCAATTTTCAAGTTCTTATCTTTGTACAAATAATTTTATGAGTTGTACATCAATAATTCATAATCCATCATTCATACTTTAAACAATGTCCAGAGATATACAACTAAAAGAACGCTGGGAACAGTTGGTTCAACTACTTTCTGATCAATTTTCGCAAGGCGAGGATCTAGATCTAGACGCCATTATTTATTTAATTGGTGTGCAAGAATTAGGCAAAGTTCACCAAGAATTTAAAAAAGACGAAAAACTCAATTTGATGCATATTGCCATTTGCCGTTTGTTAGAGCCTTATGGTTACTATGAATTCGAGTTTTTTGACAAAGACGGTTGGCCTCATTACAAAGTTAAAGAGCAATTGCCAGCGTTAAAGGCAGGAGAACAATCGGTTTTGATGAAAGAAGCCATCGTGAATTATTTCTTAGAACGCGAAGTAATTTCGTAGTTGACAGTCACAGTCGCAGTTTTCAGAATGAATCTACTAGAAACTGCGACTGAAAACTGAAAACTTTTTCATAAATTTGCACTCTCAATTACGGAAGGAAAATGATAGACAAGATAAAAGAATATATCGGCGAAGCTCAAGCTTTTTCAACTCAAAATGCAACTGAATTAGAAGCATTTCGAATTAAATTTTTAGGAAGCAAAGGTCTTTTGAAAGATTTGTTTGCGGAGTTCAAAAATGTACCAAACGATCAAAAAAAGGAGTTTGGACAAATCATGAATTTGCTAAAAACTACTGCCGAAGAAAAAGTAAAATCCATACAAGAAGCTTTAGAAAGTAAAGAAGAAAGTAAAGGGTTTTATGGTGATTTGACTCGCTCTGCTGAACCGGTTATCATCGGTTCTCGTCACCCTATTTCATTGGTTAAAAACCAAATCATAGACATCTTTTCTACCATAGGTTTTAACGTTTCTGAAGGTCCAGAAATTGAAGATGATTGGCATAATTTTACTGCATTGAACTTGCCAGAATACCATCCGGCACGTGATATGCAAGATACATTTTTCATTCAAACTAATCCAGATATTTTGTTGCGTACACACACTTCATCTGTGCAAGTGCGCTACATGGAGAACAACAAGCCGCCTATTCGTACTATTTCGCCAGGGCGCGTTTTTCGTAATGAGGCTGTTTCGTCTCGTTCCCATTGTATTTTTCATCAAGTGGAAGGGTTGTACATTGATAAAGACGTTTCTTTTGCCGACTTAAAACAAACTTTGTTGTATTTTACTAAAGAGATGTTTGGGAAATCAAAGATCCGTTTGCGTCCTTCTTATTTTCCATTTACAGAACCAAGTGCCGAAATTGATATTTACTGGGGTTTAAAAACAGAAACAGATTACAGAATTACCAAAGGAACCGGCTGGCTAGAGATAGGTGGTTGCGGTATGGTAGATCCTAATGTATTAAAGAACTGCAACATCAATCCAGAAGAGCACACAGGTTTTGCATTCGGAATGGGAATCGAACGAATTGCGATGTTGTTGTATCAAATAGGCGATATTCGTATGTTTTATGAAAATGACGTTCGTTTCTTAGAGCAATTTAAAGCAAGTATATAATTTAATAGTACTTAGTCACTAGTACTTAGTTTCTTGGTGTAAATGACTAAGGACTACGTACTAGGGACTAAAAACTCAATTTATGAAAAAAGACATCATCATTCCCGAAGTAGAAAACGTTTTTTTTGCAGCAGTGCAAGAATGGAGCGAAGATTTTATGGAGAAAGTGTGGTACGCATATCTAGTAAACGATAGCGATTACTTGATCGAAAGTGTTATGGTTGTTTCTAAGGCCTTTGGAACAATAGATGGTGAAATGAAGAAAACATCACTTTTGCGTCACGCTTTTATAGAAGTTCCAGCGGTATCTGTTGTCAAAGTCGAAATGATCGAAAAAAGTGTTTTGGCGCTTAATAATGAATTCATGCTCACGTTTTTCATGGATGGAAAATTGTACGATAAAAAATTTATTTTCAAAGCAAACGCTATCAATGAAACGGAAGTAGAAGAAGTACCTATTTTATTTGTTGACGGAGTTATTGTTAGATAAATTATTATTGCTTTATTCTTTTATTTTCTGTTTCCAAGAAAAATAGCTTACTACAAAAATCCCGGCTACAATAAAAAACAACATTCTCAGTAAACTTCTTTGGGATAAAAAGGCCTGTGAAAATGACATGTTTAGTAAGTCAAAAACTTGTAAGGTAAGAGAAAAAGATATCCCCCAAATTGATCCTATTTTAAGTTGGTATTTCCATCTTTCGCTCATAAGTAAAAAAATTATAGGTTTTGTTTTTGTTTGGATTTCCAAGTAAAATATCCTAAAACAAAGATGCCAATTAGTATGTAACCAGCCGCTTGTAAATAAAATACAGTAGAAACTATTTGTTGTGAAAATGGAATTTCTTTAAGGTTAAATAACACATTAAAAACAGTCATTACTATTCCCCATATACTACCCATCGTAATTTGATATTTCCATCTTTCACTCATGAGGTTTATTTTAAATTTTGAATACGGTTGCTAGACTAATCAAGTTTGTCGGTTAGTTTTTTAAATACCGCCTTCGCATCTTGACCTTCATATAAAATGCTATGTACAGCATCTATTATTGGTGTTTTGGCACCATAAGCTTGATTGAGTTTGTAAGCGCTTTTGGCTGCATAGTAGCCTTCAGAAACCATACTCATTTCCATCATAGCTGATTTTACGGTATATCCTTTCCCTATCATGTTGCCAAACATTCTATTTCTAGAAAAAACAGAGTATCCAGTCACCAATAAATCACCTAAATAAGCGGAGTCGTTGATGTTGCGTTTCATGCGATGTACTTTTTTGATGAATTTTTTCATCTCGCGAATCCCATTACTCATCAATACAGACTGAAAATTATCGCCATACCCCAAACCGTGTGCTATTCCTGCAGCTATAGCATAAATATTTTTTAGCATAGCAGCATACTCAGTACCTATAATATCATCTGTAATTTTTGTCTTAATGTAGTTTCCAGACAAATTTTTAGCCACCGTTTTGGCTTTATCAGGGTCGCCGCAAGCAATGGTGAGGTAAGATAGGCGTTCCATAGCTACTTCTTCGGCATGGCAAGGGCCTGTTATGACACCAATATTGTAATACGGAATATCATATTTTACATGAAAATGTTCGCCCACTATAAGGCTTGTTTCTGGAACAATTCCTTTTATGGCTGAAAAAATAATTTTATCTTCTAATGAAACGGTAAGTTTTTCTAATTCTGCACCAAGAAAGGCAGATGGAATAGCAAAGATGATATAATCAGCATAGGCTACTGCCTCGTTGATGTCACTGGTAAGTTTTAGTTTTTTAACGTCAAACTCAACCGAACTCAAATAGTTAGGATTGTGTTTATAGGTTTTAAGATGTTCAATTGCAGCTTCATTACGCATGTACCAAGCTATTTCGTCAAGATTTACACAAAGCATCTTAGCTATTGCTGTAGCCCAACTCCCACCACCAATTACTGCAAATTTTTTATTATCGGTCATTGTTTACTGAATTTAATCAAAAGTACTTAAAAAAGGTCTAATGAAACAAATTTAATTATTGTCAGAGGTATTGTGTATACTAAGTTTTTTGAAAATTTATCTTAAAAAAGTAAAATATAATTATGTTTTTTTTAATTATACTATACTATTTTTAGTTATACGACGTTATGCCTAATTAGTAAACAGTATTTTAACAAATATTTGAATTGAGTGAGTTAGTTATATTTTAGAATGTTAAAAGGCGTTCCCTATTGTAGAGAACGCCTTTTTTATGGTATAAAAGTGCGTTTGAAGTTTAATAACTCATTTCAACTATTGCTTTTACTTTTTCTAAAGTGATGTTTTGCTTTTCACCTAATCCTAACCAACCTCTTTCTTTAAAACGGTTTACTATGAAATCGGCAGTTTTATCGTATTCTTTAGTGTAGTCTGACAATTTAGTGTCCATTCCCATAGTGTGAAAAAAGGCTACTGTTTTGTTGATCGCTTCGTTTGCAATTTCATCCTCAGAACCCGTTAAATTGAAAATACGTTTTCCGTATTGTGCTAATTTCCCTTTTTTGGTTTCAAACATGACGCGGTACAAATTTGGACCAACTACTGCTAACGTTCTGGCATGATCAATTCCGTACAAAGCCGTAAGCTCGTGACCAATCATGTGCGTAGCCCAATCAGATGGAACTCCTTTTTGAATTAAACCGTTCAATGCCATGGTACAACTCCACATAAAGTTAGAAGCCAAGGCGTAATCTGATGGGTTTTCAACTACTTCAGGACCTACTTGAATTAAGGTTTGTAATATACTTTCGGCAATACGATCTTGTAAAAAGCCTTCGTGCGGATAAGTTAAATATTGTTCCAAAACGTGAGTATAAGCATCTACAACACCATTTTGCAATTGTCTTTTTGGAAGCGATTGAATGACTGTTGGATCACATATAGAAAATTTTGGAAACAATGCTGAACCTCCAAACGCCAATTTCTCTTGAGTAGCTTTGATAGTTACCACAGAGCCAGAGTTCATCTCGCTTCCTGTTGCTGGCAAAGTAAGAACTGTTCCAAAAGGTATTACTTTAGATAAATCCTTAATCAACAATCTTTTTTGTAGAATTTCCATTGGATTTCCTTCAAAATGTACGGCTGCCGAAATGAATTTTACTCCATCAATTACTGAACCTCCACCAACGGCAAGGATAAAATCAATGTTTTGTTCCTTAATTACGTCAACCGCTTTAATCAAAGTTTCAAAATGCGGATTGGGTTCAATTCCACCAAATTCAACAATTTCAAAACCTTTTAAATTGTTGATGACCTGCTCGTGAATACCATTTTTGAAAATACTTCCACCACCATAAGCCAAAAGAATTTTTGCTCCTTGAGGCACTAGCGTGGATAGTTTTTCTATTTGTCCTTTTCCAAAAACTAAATTGGTAGGATTGTATAATTCGAAGTTTAACATGATGTTTTAATTTTTAAAGAGTTACTAAGTTACTAAAATACTGAGTTTTTAAAGCTTAGCAACTTAGCTTCTCAGTATCTTAGCGACTTTCTCTTATTTTTTTGAATTCAATTGAGCCAATAATTTTTCAGCAACTAATTTAGACGAAGCTGGATTTTGACCTGTAATTAACAAACCATCTTCTACTGCGTATGGATTCCAATCTGCTACTTTAGAGTAAATAGCTCCGTTGGCTTGTAAAGCATCTTCTAATAAAAAAGGAACAACTTTAGTCAATCCAACCGCTTCTTCCTCGGTGTTTGAAAAACCAGTTACTTTTTTGCCTTTTACTAAAAATTCTCCATTTACTTTTACGTTTTTCAACACTGCTGGTGAGTGACATACAAAAGCTACAGGTTTGTTATTAGTGTAAAAAGACTCAATTAAAGCGCTAGAATTAGTATCAATAGCTAAATCCCATAAAGGTCCGTGTCCGCCTGGATAAAAAACAGCATCGTAATCAGACTCTTTCACATCGCTTAATTTGTGCGTATTTTTTAGTTTTGCTAGCAATTCAGTATCGGCATCAAAACGTTTTGTGTCTTCTGTAGCTGCAGATGGGTCTTCACTTTTAGGGTCAATTGGTGGTTGTCCTCCTTTTGGCGTTGCAATATCAATTTGAACACCTTTGTCAAGTAATTCATAATAAGGAGCAGCAAATTCTTCTGTCCAAAATCCTGTTTTTTCTCCTGTGTTTCCTAGTTCAGAATGACTAGTTAAAACGAATAATACTTTTTTCATCTTAGTTTTTTTTGTTTTTTGTGCTGTTGCCGATAAGCAACCCACGGTTAATACTAGTAATGCAAATAATGCGATCTTTTTCATCTTTTAATTTCTTTGTACAAATTTACGGCGATTATGTTATCAGTAAAAATAATTTAAATTATGTTTGTGATAAATATATTTATATCATGGTCAATTTAGAATGGTACCGCACCTTTAAATCAGTGTATAAAAATGGAAATTTTTCGGCTGCTGCCAAAGAGTTGTTTATTAGTCAACCCGCTGTGAGTCAGCAAATATCCATGCTCGAAGCGCACGTGGGGTACAAGCTTTTCAATAGAAAGTCAAAAGGCGTAGAACCTACGGAATACGCTAAGTTACTCAATAATTTAATCATTGAGGCGTTAGACCGATTGGAAAATGTAGAAAACGGTTTTCGTGCGAAAGCATTCAATGCCAATCGCTTAATTTCAATAGGGATTTCGAAACATTTAATGTCTAGTTTGGGTAGCGCCTTAGTTTCGAAGTTTGAGTATATTGACTTTAGTTTTCATGACAATGACACGTTGTTTGAATTGGTGAACGAAAAAAAACTAGATTTTGCGATCGTCATCAAACAATATGACACCTTTGATACCATTCAAAAAAAAGTAGGCGAAATTAAGCAGGTAATTGTGGGCTCAACTGAAATTGATGCTTCACCTTTAAAAGCAAGTATAAAACTAAAAGATTTTGCGGCCATTGAATATTGGTTAAACGATCAAAAATGGTACAGTCACAATGCTCAAATTCCGCATATAAAATTATTTTGGTTGCATGTCTTTAACAAAAAAAGACCATCGATGGTTCCTAATTATATCATTCCGTCTGAATATGAAATGATTGAAATCATTTCGAGAAATACAGGAATAGGAGTAGTTTGGGATATTAATGCAAAAAAGCTACTAGCCGAAAATAAAATCCAGATGTTGTGGAACAGCAAGCAAATGCCGAGCACAGCTGTTTATGTTTTGTCAGGAAAAAACGATAATTTGAGTGCTATTTTTGAGAATATTCAAGTAGAGTTGAAAAAGGTTCTAAGTTAACTTAGCAACAATATTTTGCTCGCATTTCCATAGCCTCTTCATCTGAGGAATATCCCATGAGCAATAGGCCTTCAGTGCAATCTACTCTTTTTTCTTTGATTAGTTTTGCTACAAAATTTATAAATTCTGTGCTTTCTCGGTGGCCTTGAGGAATAAAATTGAGATAGTGTCTCGAATATTTTATCTTTTCTTGGCAAATTAAAGTGGTGATTTGATCAAAGAAAAATCGCACTTCGTAAGGAGTATTGATTTCGAAGAAGAATTTTATTTTTTCATCGTTGTAAGTAAATGTGATGCTGTTTCCTATTCCGTTTGTATAGCATGGTCCGCTTCGGGATTCAGGAGTTGGTTTTCCATAGTAATCACCGGCGGAAACAGTGAAGTTTGTAATATGTTGGTATTCAAATTGTCTGTCATCGACTTGCATGTAATCATCTTTAAATTGAAGATCTCCTTCAAAATAGCCATTGATGTTTTCATGCTCATTCAAACGTACAATAAAACTGGAAAGGTATCAAATAGCGGAAATAGCAAGTAGGTATAGGATTGGTTTGTTTTAAATATCAAAAATATACGAGAAAATCAATACACTAAAAATAGCAGCAATAGAGTAATGATGTAATTTCTCGGATAAAGTCAAAGTAGAAGAACCTCTTCTTTTTTTTGGGCGAAAAATTCGAAATGAGAGAATCACTTTTTATAAAAATTATTATGATCAATGTACTCCCAAACTTTTGCAGGCAACAGCGGTTGAATGTTTTTGCCTTTTTTGATGTTGTCACGTATAAAAGTTGCTGAAATCTCTACAACAGGCGCATCAATCAAATGTATTTTTGGATGGTTTTTAAACTCCAAGTTTTCCTCTTCAGTTGAGATTCGTGGGTACACATAAACGTCATGGCGTTCAAGGATTACTTCGTAGTTTTTCCATTTGTGTAACGACTTCAAATTGTCTTCTCCCATGATTAAGGAGAATTCGTAGTTAGGATATTTGTCTTCTAAATGAGCGAGTGTATTTACCGTATAATTAGGTTGTGGTAGTTTAAATTCAATATTCGATGGCTTGATTTTTGGAAAATCCTCAGTAGCTAGAAAAACCATTTGCAAACGGTGATAATCATCAAGTAGTGTGCTTTTTTTCTTCAAAGGATTATGTGGCGTAACCACCATCCAAACTTGATCCAAATCAGAGTGCTCCGCCATGTGATTGGCAATGATAAGATGCCCAACATGAATGGGATTAAATGTTCCGAAATAAAGTCCGATTTTCATTTTTATTTTGTTTCGCTAAGATTCGCAAAGAGTTTTAGAAGTTTCACGAAAGATTTTTAATGCTTTGTGTATCTCTTTTTTTTCTTTGCGAAACTTTGTGTAATAATTTTAATCCTCAACAAAATCCTTCACCAATAGATACGCTTCCTTAATTGCAACAGGTAATTTTTTTATATATAATTGTTTCGCAAAGGTTCGCAAAAGCTTTTAAAAGTTTCGAGAAGGATTTTTAAAAGCTTTGTGTATCTCTTTTTTTCTTTGTGAATCTTTGTGCAATAATTTTAATCCTCAACAAAATCCTTCACCAATTGATAAGCTTCTTCAAGAGCAACTGGCAAATCGTAGTTCTTGATAATCACATCAAATTGTGGAGCAGTTGCTAATTCTACAGATGCTTTAGCAATACGCATATTGATTTTGTCATCGCTTTCAGTGGATCGTTCCTTCAATCGTCTTTTAAGTTCATCCACACTTGGTGGTTTCACAAAAACAGCAAGAGTTTCTTCGGGAAATTTATGTTTAATGCGCAATCCGCCAGCAACATCAATATCAAAAATCACGTTTTTACCTAGTGCCCAAATGCGTTCTACTTCACTTTTTAAAGTTCCGTAGAAATTATCGCGGTAAACTTCTTCCCATTCTACGAAATCCTCGTTTTTAATGTGCGTTTTAAAATCTTTTAATGACATAAAATAGTAATCCTTGCCACTTACTTCTTCACCACGAGCTTCGCGTGTAGCAGCTGATATCGAAAACTCTAAATTCAAGTCTTCTTGCTTTAATAAATGCCTAACTATAGTAGTTTTTCCTGATCCTGACGGTGCCGAGAATACGATTAATTTTCCTTTTTTCATTTGTATGATGAATTTGTTTAGGTGTGTGAATTAGTGACCTAATAATTTCAATTTTATTTTTTCTCGTTCAATCTCTTCTATCAATTCTTTTTCGCTAGGCAAATACGGTAGGTATTTTGTAGCAAAAAGGTGTGGTGAATCATTGATAATAGAGTATTTAACAACTGTTTCGCTTTTTTCAGTACAAAGAATTATACCAATGGTTGGCAAATCGCCCTCTGGTTTTTTTAAATCATCAAACATACGACGGTACATATCCATTTGTCCAATATCTTGATGAGTGAGTTTGCCTATTTTTAAATCAAATAAAACAAAACATTTTAAGAGATAATTATAAAAAACTAAATCAATATAGTAATGTTCAGTTTCACTACTTATGCGGTATTGTCTTCCTACAAATGAAAATCCTTTACCAAGTTCCATTAAGAAAACCTGAAAATTCTCTATCAAAATACTTTCTACTTCTTGTTCTGAATGACTTTTAGGTTCTGGAATATCTAAGAACTCAAACACATAAGGATCTTTGATAAAGTCTTTAATGTTGATTTTCGTTTCAGCTACTTCTTTCTTTAAAATCGTTTTAGAGGATAGTAGTCGATCGTAATATAACGTTTTAATATTTCGCTCTAAAGTTCGTACACTCCAGTTTTCTTGGTAAGCTTCTGTAAGATAATATTGTCTAGCCTCAAGGTTGTCAATTCGCATGATGAGTCTATTGTGGCTCCAGCTTAATTTGCTACACAGTGTGTAGCAAATTTGTTCATCAGGATAAGTCAAGTAAAATTGTCGAAAATTACGAAGATTAGCAGAAGAAAATCCTTTTCCGAATTCAGCGGATAAATTCTTTGACAATTCTTTTAAAACTGCTTCGCCATAATTGGCTTTTTCATTACCATTTTGCTCTTGAACAACAATTTTTTGTCCAATTTTCCAATACGCTTCAATCATTGCAAGATTGATTGCCCGATACGATTGTTGTCGGGCTATGATCAATATTTGCTTTATTTCTTGAATGTACCGCATCTTTAATTATCTAGAGCACATTCAATACCTGTTCCTTAATTTTCTCCAATTCGTCTTTCATTTGAACGACTAATTTTTGCATTTGTGCGTGATTTGATTTGGACCCCATCGTGTTGATTTCACGTCCCATTTCTTGAGTGATAAAACCTAATTTTCTACCGTTAGCTTCGGTTCCATTGATGGTTTCCAAGAAATAATCGAGGTGATTCGTCAAACGCACTTTTTCTTCGGTGATGTCTAGTTTCTCTAAGTAGTAAATCAATTCTTGTTCAAATCGATTCTCATCTACATTCACTTTCAATTCGGCAATAGCAGTTTGCAAACGATCTTTTATGGCTTGCACACGTTCTGGATCAAGCGCCAAAGCTTCTGTCATGTATTGACGAATATTTCCAATACGCAATTGGAATTCTTTTTCAAGTGACATACCTTCATCTCTTCTAAAATTCAAGATGTTTTGCAACGCCTCTTCAATAACGGTTTGAATTTGAATCCAATCGTTTTCGTCAATTTCTTCGCGTTCTATTTTCATGGCGTCTGGCATTCTAATAGCCATTTTCATCAACTCTGTTTCGTATCCTTCGTTACAAATTTCTTTAAGTTGATCCATATATGCTTTCACAATCGGTACGTTGACTTTGGTAGAAGTTTGTTCAGCAGTACTTTCTATAAAAACAGAAAAATCTACTTTTCCGCGTTCGAGTTTCAGCGCAATTTGGTTGCGCAAACCCAGTTCCATTTCGCGGTACAGCGAAGGCATGCGAACATTTAAATCCAAACCTTTACTGTTCAAGGATTTTACTTCGACTGTTATTTTTTTGGTTGGTAGTTGCAAAGTCGCTTTACCAAAACCGGTCATTGATTGTATCATATCGTTTTATAAAAAGAGCTCAAAGATAAGGAAAAACTTTTTCAGTCTCAGTCTCAGTTTTTAGTGTGTAGTTTGCAGTATTTAGTCATCGTTTTCAGTTTCAGTTTTCAGCAATCAAATTCGTAACCAAATCTCATTATTGTAGACTACTTTTTGCAAGTTCCTACTGTAAACTAGTTCTTTTTCATCGTCACCAAATAAACGCCAATAAAAATCAAAACTGCCGAACCAATTTTTACCAAACTCAACTCATCCTTACCCAAACTGATGGCAAAAATGGTTGCAAATAAAGGTTGTAAATAAATAAAAACGGCCACGGTTGTTGGTTTTAATTCTTTCATCGAAAGCAAATTCAATAAATAGGTGAAGAAAGTCGAAAAAATCACCACAAATCCTATTTTCCATCCAATAGCCGCGGGTACTGCTATCCAATCAACGGCTTGAAATTGGCTCCAGCCAAAAGGCAAAACCATTAAAAAACCAAACAAATAAATCCATTTTACAAACGTAAAAGCATTGTATTTATCCATCAATTTTTTGACTACAATAAGATAGAATCCATACGAAATGGCATTTACTAAAACCAGAAAATTCCCCAATCCAGCATTGGTAGCATTACCAAAAGATTTGCCGTATAAAATTAAAAAAGCAGTTCCTATAAGTCCTAGGATGATTCCAAAAACTTTTCTCTTTTGCATGCGTTCCTTCATGATAATGGCCGAAAGTGTCAATACAATCATTGGGGTTGATACCATAATTACCGCTGCACTTATGGGCGATGTCAAGCTTAATCCTTTAAAGAAAGTAAGCATATTAAAGGCCACACCAAAAAAAGCTGCCGCTATAATTCGAGGGAAATCACCAATCTCAATTTTTTCCTTTGGCATAAAAAGCCAAACCAACCAAAATAAAATCACCGAACCTCCTACACGCAGCAAAATAAAACCATACGCATCAATGTACGCCGGCATAACATCCTTTGCAATGGTAAAAGTTACACCATAAATAATGGAGACCAGTGTAGCGCCAATGAGCGCTAGATTTCTTTTAGACATGGGCAAGAGCAAGATTTACTTGATGCATGTTTTGCTGGCTGTTGCCAATGTAGATTTTGTCTTTGATAAGAAATACTGGACGACTCAAAAACGTATAATGTTCTAGAATGTATTTTTTGTAATCGTCTTCGGTTAAGGATTTGTTTTTCAAATCCATTGATTTGTAAAGCTGTGCTTTTTTACTAAAAGTGCTTCGTAACTACCCGCAAGTTCGCGCATTTGTTCTAATTCTTCTAGCGTAATGGGGTCTTGTTTGATGTCATGAAATTTAAAATCATGTTCTTTAGGTAATGATTTTATAATTTTTCTGCATGTGTCGCAGGAGGCGAGATAGTATATTTTGTCCATGGGTAGCATAATTTCTTTGTGCAAAGAAAATTCATTTGATACTGAAAATGATTATTTTTATAGAAAAAATAAAAAAATGCATCAAACATTTGATATTGCCAAAGCAAGTAGAAAAGTGTTGTCACAATTTCTGGAAAACTATACTTTGGAACAACTTAATAAAATAGCTCCGGGATTTAACAACAATTTAATTTGGAATATCGCCCATATTGTGGTTACACAACAAAGGTTAGTTTATAAATTTTCGGGGGTGCCTATGATTATTTCTGACGAATTATTTGAAAAATATAAAGGTGGAACCAAGCCACTTCAAGATGTTACACAAGCTGAGGTTGAGGAAATCAAGTCATTGCTTTTTGAAACTATAAATCAAACCGAAGCTGATTTTAATAATAAATTTTTTAAAGAATACCAGGAATATACTACTTCAATAGGTCTGACTATTAAAAACATTGAAGATGCATTATCTTTTAATAACTATCATGAGGCGCTACACATGGGCATCATTATGAGTATTAGAAAGTTTGTATAAGTCAAAAAATGATTATTTTTATAGAAAAAATAAAAATCATGAAGCAATTATTTGATGTAGCTACAACCAGTAGAAAAATGATTTCGAAATTCTTTGACGGCTATTCGCTGGATCAATTGAATGCCATACCGCAGGGATGCAGCAATAATTTAATCTGGAACATTGGGCACATTATTGTCTCCCAGCAAATGCTAGTATACAAACTTTCGGGTTTACCTATGTTAGTTTCAGAGGAATTGGTGGAGAAGTATAAAAAAGGAACCCGCCCAGAAAGAGATGTTACACAAGCCGAAGTAGACGAAATTAAGGCCTTATTGTTTACAACTATAGCGCAAACCCAACTGGATTATGAGCAGAACAAGTTTGTTACTTACATGGAGTACACCACCTCTACCGGTGATCACGTCCTGCAAAATGCCGAAGATGCCATGGCTTTCAGTAATTTTCATGAAGGCTTACATATAGGCAACATGCTCATCATTCGAAAGTTTATCTAGGAGCCATATCCCGCCATTCGTTTCATCTCTGGCCCAAAACCCTTTTTTTCTAAGGCATAAAAGGAGCTTCCTGCGGTCGCTCTTTTCTACCAAGAAAAAATAGGCTTTTGGGCCAGAGGATTTTCACTGCTGTCGGGGCTAGGGGGACTTTTCTTTTGAGATGTAACGTTATAAAAAAGATAATATTTGAACTAAATATGATGTCGATTACCTTTTAATGAATATTTATCTTGATTTATTCAGTGTATTTTATTTCACTATATTTTCTAAAATACAATTTAGTTCCTAAGGTAAGTACAGTTATACTAGCTAACCAAATGAAGTACCCTAATTCTACGGATAAAATTTTACCAGAAGTGCCGCTTTCTGAAGCTAGAACTGAATTCCAAGAATAAAATGATATAGCTAAAATCAAAGCTGTAAAATTAAATTTTGAGGCTAGATTTTTGTCCATAATTAAACAAAAAATAGATATTAAGCATAAAGGATTAGCCAACCAGATTAACCATTCTAAAGTGCCACCTCCCAAAATTGCAAGGCTCCCTGTTACAAAGCACGATAAAGAAGACATCATTTTTACACCTTGGTATTCATACGAAAATGCATCGAAAGTGAGGGAGGTTAAAAATATTGACAAACTTAATATGATTAATAGTACCTTGAAAATGTTTTTATTTATATTTTTCTTCACTTTTTATTGACTTATAATTTGAAATACAAAGTTTTAAATAATTTTTTAAAAATTTGTAAAGCCTTGAATTTTATAGCGCAACAATTATCTTAGACTTAAAACAACTATTTAATCTTTAAAAAATAATTTATATCAGCGTACCCCAGCAATAATTCTTTTGGTCCATCGGCATAGGATGCTGCTTCGTAGGAGTTGTAATAAAGTAGTAATCCTTTCTCTGTGTAAAAAATATTTTGAGGAAGCGCAAATTTATCCTCTTCAAACATCAGTCCTGTAGCGTTTATAGATGCTGTACTTGGGATTTTGTATTTGGCTCTGAATTTCTTTTCGGCGAAAGCCATAAAAGCAGCTTTATCCTTAAAAATAGCTTCGTTTGTAATAGTCTTACCTGTTGATGGATCAAACAATAAAGAACGCAAACCTTGGTAGCCATGAGCACCTCCCGTATAGGTGTAATGATTGATTTCTAGATTCAAAATCCCTTCTGATTGGTACCCTACTTTTCCCGTTACAGTAGCCTCCCAGCCAATAGTTTCACTAGGAAAATCTTTGTGTAATTTCTCGTAGGAGTCAATAAATGCAGTGGTTAAATCTTTATAATTTGTTGCGGCATATGGCTTTTCACCAAAGTAAACAATCTCTTTCAATACCGAAAACACTTTTTTGTTAATACTATCGGCTTCCACAGAATTGCCCTGTGCAACTGGAATTTTGATACTGATTTTAGGGCAGTTTTCTTGGCATGCAATCTTCGATTTTTTTTCGAAAGAAACAGAAGTAAAGTGAAGTTCCTTTGTACAACTAGTTAAAAAAAGGAATAGTATTCCAAAAACGAAATAAGGTTTCATTTGTAATTTGTTAATTATATACAAAGGTATCAACTTGTAGCTTGGTTAAAATAAATTAAAGGGTAAATTTGTGAAACATTTAGGTAATAAAATCAAACGATATGAAATTCAATACAAAGGTAATCCACGGTGGGCAACACCATGATCCAAGTACAGGAGCAGTTATGCCGCCAGTATATCAAACATCAACATTTGTACAAACCAGCCCAGGGCAGCCATTAAATCCAGACTATGAATACAGTAGGGCTGCAAATCCTACCAGAAGCGCTCTTGAAAACGCTTTGGCAAGTATTGAGAACGGAACTCGTGGATTGGCTTTTTCATCAGGATTAGCGGCTACTGATTGTGTGTTGCGATCTTTTAAAGCAGGAGATGAAATCATTGCTATGGATGATTTATATGGAGGAACGTACCGCATGTTTACACGTATTTATAAAGATTCAGGAATAAAATTCCATTTTGTGGACATGAATGACTTGGAAAAATTCAAGTCGTTAATTAATGAAAACACAAAGATGGTTTGGGTAGAAACGCCTACAAATCCTTTGATGAAACTAGCCGATATTCAAGAAATTGCAAAAATCACCAAGGAAAACAACATTCTTTTTGCAGTTGATAACACCTTTGCAACGCCGTATTTGCAAAAACCACTAGACCTAGGAGCTGATATTGTAATGCATTCTGCTACCAAATATTTAGGTGGACACTCTGATGTTATTGCGGGAGCTTTGATTGTAAAAGATGAAGCGCTAGGAGCACAATTGCATTTTCAACAATTTGCTACCGGAGCTACACTTGGACCCATGGATAGTTTTTTAGTGCTTAGAGGAATAAAAACGTTACACTTGCGCGTACAAAGACATTGTGAAAATGGAGCTAAGGTGGTGGAGTTTTTAAACAATCATCCAAAAGTAAAAAAAGTATATTATCCTGGATTACCGAGTCATCCCTATCATGAAATTGCCAAAAAACAAATGAGTGGTTTTGGTGGAATGGTATCTTTTACATTTGTATCGGGTAAAAAAGAAGATGCCATTGACTTTTTAGAAAAAGTTAAGGTATTTACTCTCGCCGAATCTCTTGGTGGCGTAGAGTCTTTAGCCAATCATCCAGCGTTGATGACACACGCATCTATCCCTGAAGATAAACGTAAGGAAATTGGAATTACGGATGATTTGGTTCGTTTAAGCGTAGGTATCGAGGATGCGGATGATTTAATCGAAGATTTGAAACAAGCATTGGCCTAATAAAACAAACCCCAAAACAGAAAAAAATGTTTTGGGGTTTATTTTTATAAGCATATTGGTTTTGCTAATTAATCTAAATAATGAATGTATCCTACATTAAACCAAACCAGCCAATCATTAGCTTTATTTTCTTTATAAATTTTTGGGTTAGGATTAAGCCCGTCAACCCAGTTGGAGAAATAATATTGAAATCGTAAATCAACCATCAAATCACCAGAATCGGTTAATTTATATCGAGTTCCAACGCTTGATACAACAGACCAAACGGTACCTTGTTCTGATGAAAAACCGTAAGGACGTCCTTCAGATGGTGTTAGGTATTTTGGGAATGTAGTTGCAGCATTTCCTAGCGGTCCTAATGAAGATTCAGCTTTGGCGTTGTAGGCACTAAACTGGCCACCTAAACTGATAAAAGGAGCAAAACTGCCAGTTTCAGCTGTAAAATCTCGGATGTTCCAAGGGTAAAATTCAAGTTGCATCCCAAGGTTTGCCACCGCAGTACTTCCAGTCATGGCGCGTAATTGTTGAGCTCCAAGTGAATTTTTACTCGGGTCAACATATTCTCCAAAATGCTTTAAATTTGTTTTATTATAAGACAACTCAGTCCTAAGCTTGAAATGCTGGTTAAAATAAGTTCTTGAAGTATAATTATAATTCTTGTCATAGGTAAAGTTCAGGTAATGAACTAACCCAATACCAATACCGGTGTTACCAGCATTTGTTGAAAAATCATATCGCTCACCATAATCAGACTGGAAAGCAACAGGGCCTACAATTATCCCAACTTCGTGCGAAAAACCGTCGAATTGAGCATTTGAATTGTTAGAAAATCCAAATATCAGTGCTAAAAGTGGTATTATGTGTCTGGCCATTAGGAGCTAGTGTTTTCAAATCTTCACAAATATATAAAAACATCGAGTATTAAGAAAAAGAAAAACGAATTAAAAATAAGCAGACAAAATCTTATTTACTTACGAAAGTGTTAAACATTAGCTTCAAAACAACATATCTTGAACATAATTGTTTGTTAATGCATAATAAAAAGATAATTCTATTGATAAATTTTAAAAACTGAGTTCGAATATTTTTATAAGATGTATAT